>NZ_JAIFKJ010000504.1 GCF_019695415.1 Thiohalocapsa sp. | reverse complement strand
AGACTGCTCGGGCCGCGCCTTGCGCGGCTCCAGCCGCGGTACGACGCCGCCGCGTGGCGGCTCCGGTCCGACCACGGCCCCGGGCAGGTCGGCGCCGGGGGCGGGGGCGCTGAGATCCCTTGCGCGGCCGAGGCTCGCGTCGGCGCCCGACCCATAGACTCGACCGACGACCGGTCTCAGCTCACCAGCACTATCACCGGCGCCTGCCGCGGGGGCCCCCGAATTAGCGACCGTCGCCAGCGGCCTCTGCGCCGCGCGAGCCTGCTCGGACAGCGTTGGCTCCACCAGGGGGAACTCGGGGGTGAGCCGCAGGGGTGCTGGTGGATGCACGTCGGCGGCGGCGCCGGGCTGCCCGTCGCCATCGACGCTCGCACGGAGGGCATCGGCGTTTGTGTCCGTCACGGTGCGAGATGCGGGCGACGCAGCATGCGCTGCCTGCAGGAAATCTGCACCCACAGGGCCAGTCGTCGGCAATCCATTAGAGCGGGCGATCAGCAACCAGCCACCATCGTCGCTGGCAAGGCCGATCTCGGCCCGCAGGAGCCCGACGGCATCGCGGCGGGCGTAGTGAGCGTGTCCGTCTTCCGCGTCCGCATCGGCGCCGAGATCGGCGTCGGCCAGGAGCCCGTTGTCCCCCCCGGCGCCGATGCGGTGCAATCTCAGTACCGGATGCGCGTCCGCATCACCAAAACCGGCACGGGCATGCGCGATGTCTTGCGGATCGATGTGCCAGCGCAGATCCACCGCGCCCTCTTCGGTTTGGTAAAGCACCAGCCGGGTACCCCCAGCAGTATCAGGAAACTCGCCGCCGGCGGCGGGCGGCGCGGCTAGTGTTGGATCGACCCGCGGCTCCGGAAGAGGGTCCGTGATCGGCTCCGACGGACTGCCGGCACTGCGGTCATTGCTCACGGCGGCGTCCGCTGGCATGGGTAAGACGGACGCCCACGATCAGCGCCGGTTCCCAGGCCCCGTCTTGGGGCCGCCCTTCTCAGCCTTGCGCCTGCCCGCGGGGGACCGCTGCATGGCGTCCGCCGCCGGACGCGCTTGGTCTGCCGGCTCGGCCTCGGGCGCTCGGCGTTGCCTGGAGCCGGCTTGGTACGCCTTGGGCGCTGCCGATGTGATCTCGCCGGGTGCGGCGCTCCGAGGCTGCGCTTGACCGAATCCAGCGGCCGTGCCGGCAGCAAGGCTCGCGACAGGGGAGGCAGGCGCAGGAGAGGCCTCGATCAGCAGGGCCAGGTTGCCCGGCGGCTGGTGCATGTGCAGGCCGAGGGCATGGGCAATGTTGATGTCGAGCATCGATGCGCGTGGACCACAGGGATCAAACACGCAATTGTGCCCGATGCAGCGGGGTAATGGCGAGCTTGCGCCACGCAGCGGCCCGGCGGCGCCCCAGCACGCTGGGCCGGCATGCAGGCCGGACACGCCGTCACGCGGGGCGCCATCCTTCCAGCACCAACACGCTGTGCGCGCCGAGCCGCCAGCGCCGGGCGCCAATGGTGCGCTGATCCGCAGGGGCGATGAGGTCCCGCGGCGTCGGCGCTCCGGTGTCTGCGGCGATGGCCCACTGCCAGCCCCCTGCTGGGACCGGCGGCAACAGACAGGTGCGCGCTTTGGGGCCAAAGTTCATCAGCACGTGCAGCGGCGGCTCATCGTCGGCGCGCCCGCGTAGGGTGAAGGCGAGCTCCCGACACTCGGCATCGTCCCAGCCGGGCGCACCGCCGTCCAGTGCCAGCCAAACGATTTCACCGTCGCTGAGAAAATGCCGACGCCGCAAGCTGCGATGGCGCTTGCGAAGGGCAATGAGCCCTGCGGTGAAGCGCACCATGTCGGCATTGGTGTCGGCAAGCGTCCAGTCGAGCCAGCCGGTGGGGTTGTCCTGGCACCAAGTATTGTTGTTGCCGCCGGCGCTGCGCAGAAACTCATCGCCGGCATTGAGCATTGGAATGCCCTGGCTCAGCATGAGGACAGTCAGGAAATTCTTCGCTTGCCGGCGCCTCAGCGCCAGCACGGTGGAGTCGTCGGTCTCTCCCTCGACACCGCAATTCCAGCTTAGGTTGTGTGCGCAGCCGTCGCGATTGCCCTCGCAGTTGGACTCGTTGTGCTTGTGGTTGTAGCTGACGAGGTCCGCCAGCGTGAAGCCGTCGTGGCAGGTGACGAAGTTGATGCTGTTGAAGGGATGCCGCAACTTGCCCTCGTACAGATCGCTGCTGCCGGCGATGCGGGTGGCAAGCTCGGCCACTTGGCCCGGATCGCCGCGCACGGCGGCGCGCAGGTTGTCGCGGTAGCGGCCGTTCCACTCCATCCACCGGTAGCCCGGAAAGCTGCCCACGTGGTAGAGCCCGGCCGCGTCCCAGGCCTCGGCGATGATCTTGCTGCCGGCAAGCACATCCGAGAGCTCGATGCCCCAGAGCACCGGCGGGTGCTCCATGGGCTTGCCTTGGCCGTCCCGGGCCAGGGCGCTGGCGAGGTCGAAGCGAAAGCCGTCCACGTGCATCTCCCGCACCCAGTACTCCAGGCAGTCCAAGATGTACCGCGCAACGAAGGGGTGATTGGCATTAACCGTATTGCCGCAGCCGGTGAAGTCCAGATACCGGCTGCGGTCGGCGGCATCCAGCATATAGAACGTCTCGTTGCCGAGGCCCTTGAAGTGGATCGCCGGACCGCCGGCCCCGCCTTCAGCCGTGTGATTGAACACCACGTCCAGCAGCACGCCGATGCCGGCGCGGTGCAAGGCCTTGACCATGTCGCGGAATTCGCGGCGATGGTCCTCGGCCGGGCCGACGCAGTACCGCGGGTGCGGCGCGAAGAAGCCGTGGGTGCTGTAGCCCCAGAAATTGCTCAGGCCAGCCTCGCCGGTGCCGGGCGGCACGTCCTGCGGGTCGAAGGCCATCACCGGCATCAGCTCGACGTGGGTAATGCCGAGGCGCTGCAGGTGGTCGATCTTCTCAACCACGCCGGCAAAGCTGCCCGAGTTGACAACGCCCGCACTGGGGTCACGCGTAAAGGCGCCCACGTGCAGCTCATAGATCACCATCTCCTGCGAGGGCATCGTCAGCGGCGTGTCGCCCTCCCAGTCGTAGGGATCCGCCAGCACCACAGCACGAATGCTGTCGCCCGGGCGCGGACCCGCGGCACAGCGCCGGGCGCGGTCCCAGTGATTCACATCCAATGCCCGCGCCCAGGGATCGAGCAATTCCACCCGCCGATCGTACAGCCAGCCGTGGCCTTTAGGGTCCCAGGGCCCGTCCAGGCGCCAGGTGTAGCGGGTACCCGGGGGCAGATCGATCACCTGCACATGCCAGCTGAAGAAGCTCCGGTTCACGACCGGGTCCAGCTCGATGACCTGGAAGGGCACGTCGGCACCCGGCTCGTACAGCAGCAAGGTCGCACCCTCGGCATACCGGCTGTAGAGCGAAAAGTTGATGCCCTCGTCATCGATGCTGGTACCGGGCGGATAGCGGCGTCCGGGCCGTACAGGGTAGATCTGGGCCATGGCTGGGAGGCTCGGCTTGGAGACGACTGCGCCCCGCCGAGCAGGGCGGCACCGCAACAGGAGGAGCGACGCGTGCGGCATTCTAGCGGAAGGCAGTCGCCGTCCGAGCGGCCACGCCGCGGCTGGTTCGAAGCGGTTCAGAACGCGCGCGCCGAGATCGCGGTCCGCCTGGCCGACAGTCCCAGCCTGGCGCCGCAGGTGGACAGCATCCTGGCCGAGATCTGGCCACGGGCACGCAGGCAAGCCTGTGACGCGCTGCTTGTTTTCAGTAAGCGGGAGCAGGTCCCGGATGTCTGCCCATACTCAGCGGAGCCGGCCTTGGATGACGGCTTTTTTTCGGGTGGTCCGGGCGCGCAGCGTTGAGATCAGCAGCGTCGCTCTGATGCCGCTCAACGCATCGCTGCCACGGCGGCTGCCCGACAAAACGTGAGGACCGGCGTGGAGCAGGCAGACCAGCACCAGGCACGCGGCGATGCTCACCAGCGCCCGTGCCGATCCACCCCCAGCGCCGCGATGAAGCCGAGCCCCGCTAGCCCGGACGCGACGGCAAAGGTGGCCGTTGCCCCAGCACCGGACCACAGCGACCCCGCGATCAGGCTGCCGACGGCGCCGCCGACACCAAAGCTGACGCTGTTATACAGGGCCTGGCCTCGACCCTGGGTCGACCCTGGAAAATAATGATGCGCCAGATGGATGGCTGCAGCATGGAAAGCACCGAAGGTGGCCGCGTGCAGGCTCTGCGCAATGAGCTGTACGGCGACGAGCTCCACGAACGTGCCGATCAGGAGCCAGCGCACCACCGCGAGCAGCAGGCTCGCGAGCAGCAGACGACGGGCGCCGAAGCGTGTGAGCAGCCGGTGCATATTGATGAAAACCAGCACCTCGATGCCGACGCCGAGCGCCCAGAGCGCGCCAACGGCCGTGTCGCCGTAGCCGTGAGATTCCAGGTGGATGGAATAGAAGGCGTAGTAGGCGCCGTGGCTCGCTTGCATCAGCGCACAAGCCGCGAGGAAGGCCAGGATCTCGCGCCGCGCCAGCAACGCCCGCAACGACAGGTGAGCCTGTAGAGCCTCGGCATGACCACGGTCCGGAATGACCAGGCAAGTCAGCCAGACGCCAATGAAGAGGACCAGCACGGCCGCCGGCACCACGCTGCTGCCCGCCCACTCCTGCCACCAGCCGAGCAGCAGCACGGTCACAATGAAGCCGATGCTGCCCCAGACCCGCACGCTGGCGTAGCGGCTCACGCGGGCCCCCAAATGGTTGAAGGTGACGGCCTCCACAAGCGGCAGCGGTGCGTTCCAGAAGAAGCTGAAGGCCGCCATCACCAGCGCCATGGTCCAGAACCCGTCGGCCCAGAACACCGGCACCATGGTCAGCATCGCCAGTAGCGCCCCGACCCGGACAACGGGCATCCGCTCGCCGGCCCGATCCGCCAGCACGCCCCAGACATTGGGGGCGACGATCTTGGTGCCCATCAGGATGGCCATCAGCACCCCGATGGCCGCCGGTGCGAAGCCGCGCTCCAGCAGATACGGCCCCCAGTAAGGCACCAGGGCGCCGAGGGCACCGAAGTGAAAAAAGTAGTAGCTGGAGAGCCGAGCGTAGGGCATGCAGCAAAAATCTGGCGACAGCGTACTCAATTATCGCTGCCGCCTGTGCTGGCATCATCGAGGCGCGATAATTGAGTATACTGTCCCCGACTCTTCTCCCCGAGTTTCGGGCGGTGCGCGGCCCGAATGGCTAGCCGAAACCCGGCGGGATAGGCTTGAGAGGAGGCGTGACCTGTGCGTTTTGGGCCCGGTGGCGCAGCAGGTGGTCGGCGAGGACGAGGGCGAGCATGGCCTCGGCGATAGGGGTGGCGCGGATGCCTACACAAGGGTCGTGGCGGCCCTTGGTGACGACCTCCGCTGGCTGGCCGTCCAGGCTGACGGTACGCCCCGGCAACCGGATGCTGCTGGTGGGCTTCAGCGCGAGCCGGGCGACGATGTGCTGGCCGGTGGAGATGCCGCCCAGCACCCCACCCGCGCTGTTGGAGAGAAAGCCGTCGGGGGTGATCTCGTCGCGGTGCTCGGTGCCCTTCTGGGCCACCGCGGCGAAGCCGGCGCCGATCTCAACGCCCTTGACGGCATTGATGCCCATGAGCGCGTGGGCGATGTCCGCGTCCAGGCGGTCGAACACCGGCTCGCCCAGACCCGGCGGCAGGCCTTCGGCGATGACAGTGACCTCGGCGCCGATGGAATCGCCGGACTTGCGCAGCGCGTCCATGTAGTCCTCGAGCTCCGGTACGCGGGCAGGATCGGGACAGAAAAACGGGTTCTGGTTGACCTGGGCCCAGTCGAAGCCGACGGCGCCGGGCGTGCAGGTGGCGATGGGGCCGAGCCGGGACAAGAAGCCTCGCACCCGCACACCGGCGAGCTCACGCAGGCAGACCTTGGCGATGCCGCCGGCCGCGACGCGGATGGCTGTTTCCCGTGCGGATGAGCGCCCACCGCCGCGGTAATCGCGAAAGCCGTACTTCATCGTATAGGTGTAGTCGGCGTGGCCCGGGCGGAACTTGGCGGCAATCTCCGAGTAGTCCTTGGAGCGCTGGTCTTGGTTCTCGATCAACAGCCCAATGGGCGCACCCGTGGTGCGGCCCTCGAAGACACCGGAAAGGATGCGCACCTCATCGGCCTCACGACGCTGGGTGGTGTGCCTGGACTGGCCCGGCCGGCGGCGGTCTAGGTCGTGCTGAAGATCCGCCTCCGCCAGCGGCAGTCCCGGCGGGCAGCCGTCGACGATGCCGCCGATGGCCGGGCCATGGCTCTCACCGAAGCTGGTGAGGACGAAGGATTTGCCTATGGAGTTGCCTGACATCTGACGTCTCGAGGATCGAGGAACGAGTTGCGAGGGGGCGCAACGACGCGCTGTGCCGGGCGCTCCTCGCTGCTCGCGCCTCGATACTCGCCACTCAATACGCCGGCGGCGGCACAACATCCGCGTTGGTGAGCCATTCGTTGCCCTTCGCCAGCACGTCGCGCGTCAGGGTGCTGGTGGCCTGGTGCAGAAGCACCCCGTTGATAATGTAGTCGTAACGGGCGGCAAGGTAATCGAACTCGGCTTGGAACAAGGCCCGCTGCGCGTTCAGCACGTCCACCTGGGTACGGGTCCCCACCTCCAGACCCGCTTGTGTGGACTCAAGCGAGCTGCGGGCGGAGACGATGGCCGCCTGCCGGGCACGGACATCGCTGATGCTGGAAATGATGCCGCGGAAGGCGTCCTTGACCTGGTTGATGACAGCCCGGCGTTGCTGGTCGAGTCGGTCCTGCGCGGCGCGGAACTGATGGCCCGCCTGCCGGGTGCGCGAGGCAACGGCGCCGCCCTGATAGATGGGCACATTCAGCGTCAGCCCGACGAAGCCCGTATCGGAGTCCGTATTGAACTGGGCGCCCGAGCGCGAGACGTCATAGCCAGCCTGTAGGTCAACGCTCGGATAGTAGCCGGAGCGCTCGATCTCGATGTCCTTGCGCGCGGCCTCGGCGCTCTCGCGTGCGGCGATGATGGCGTAGTTGTTGGCGAGCGCCGTCTCCGCCCAGATGTTGATGTCGTTTGGCTGAGGCGGCGCCAGCGGCAGCTGGTCCCCCAGCCGAGCAAGGGGTACGGAGACAGGTCCGATGATGCGCCGCAGTGCCTCCCAGGCATTATTGAGGGCGTTCTCGGCGGTAATCAGGTTGGCTCGGGAGCGGTCGAAGGCGGCCTGACTGTCGTTGACGTCGGTGATGGCCACCAGCCCCACTTCGAAGCGCTGCTTGGACTGCTCCAGCTGGCGCTCGTTGGCGGCCACCAGTGCCTCCTCGACCCGCACTCGGTCTGCGGCTTCCAACACCCCGAAGTAGGCCTGGGTGGTGCGCACCATGAGGTCGATCTGGGCGCTGCGGTACGCAGCTTCCGCCTGGGCGATGGTGTCATCCGCCTGGCTGAGGCGCACCCAGTTGCCGCGGTCGTAGACAGACTGATTCACGACGGCGGCGAGGCGCTGGGTGGAGTAGCTGTCGCTGCGGTTGAAGCTGCCCGTGACACCGGTCCCGGAGGCATCGACATTCTGGTAGTCGACCTCTCCCGTGACCCCGAAATTCGGCAACAGCAGAGCGCGTGCCTGGGGCTTGATTTCGCGCGTGGCATAGAGTGTCTGCTCCGCCTCGCGCAGGGTCGGATCGCTGTCCACGGCGAGATCGTAGACGGCGAGCAGGTCCTCGGCAGGGCTGACGGCAGGAAGGAGCGCGATGACGCAGGCTGCGAGCAGCGGCGCCGGTCGGTGCTTGGTCATAATCTCTCGCAGGGGCGGACGTGGAATAGGAGGCACCACACCGGCAGTATAGGTGACGATGTAGCCACGCCACAAACGCTGCCCGCCGGAGCCGACCCAGGAATCAGCGGAAAGGTTACCGAACTCAGCTTTCTAGTGCCCCACTTCGAGAAAACGACTGAAGAGGACAACATTATCCCTGTTGCAGAAATGACTCAAGGCGCGGCTGGACCAGACGTCACCGGCGGTTACCGTTGGCGGCATCTGCTGGCCATGGCGGCGCAGCACAAGCGTGAGCTTGTCCTCGCCAACGTGATCGCCGTGCTCGGGACCCTCGCGGCGGTGCCCGTGCCACTTCTGATGCCGGTGCTGGTGGACGAAGTGCTGCTGGAGCAGCCGGGACCCGCCGTCGACTTCATGAACGGCCTGTTCCCGGCCGCATGGCACGGTCCGGTGCTGTATGTGCTCGCGGTGCTGGGGGTGTCCATCGGGCTGCGCGCGCTGGCACTTGGGCTTGGGGTGCTGCAGAGCCGGCAGTTCACCATCATTTCCAAGGATATCGTGTTCCGCATCCGCAGCGCCCTGCTTGGGCGCCTGCAGCGCGTGTCCATGGCGGAGTACGAGACCCTGGGCAGCGGCACAGTCGCCTCCCACCTGGTCACAGACGTGGACGCCGTGGACGACTTCATCGGCAGCGCCGTGGCCAAGCTCATCGTCGCCGTACTGAGCATCCTCGGCACGGCCGTGGTGCTGCTGTGGATGCACTGGCAGCTGGGCCTGTTCATCCTGCTGCTGAACCCGGCCGTGATTTACATCACCATCGTCTTCGGCCGCCGGGTCAGGGAGATGAAGCGCCGTGAGAACGCCGCTTACGAGGCCTTCACCCAAAGCCTTACCGAGACCCTCGACGCCATCCAGCAAATTCGCGCCGGTAACCGCGAGCGCTTCTTCATCGGCCGCGGCATCGACACCGCCGACGCCATCCGCCGCTGGTCCTGCGCCTTCACCTGGAAGAGCGACGCCGCCAACCGGCTGTCGTTCACCGTGTTCCTATTCGGCTTCGACCTGTTCCGGGCCGTGAGCATGCTGATGGTGCTGTTCTCGGACCTGACCATTGGCGAGATGCTCGCCGTGTTCGCCTATCTTTGGTTCATGATGGGCCCGGTGCAAGAGGTGCTGAACGTGCAGTACGCCTACCAGGCCGCGGATGCCGCCCTGAAGCGCGTCAACCAGCTCCTGGCCCTGCACCGCGAGCCTGACTGGCCGCATGCTGCAAACCCCTTTGCCGACAAACGCACGGTACCAGTGGAAGTGTCCAACCTGAGCTTCGCCTACGGCGCTGGGCCGAAGGTGCTGAACGGTATCTCCTTCGAGGTCGCCGCCGGCGAGAAGGTGGCCATTGTCGGCGCCAGCGGAGGCGGCAAGACCACGCTGGTGCAGGTACTCCTCGGCCTCTATGCCCCGAGCAGCGGAGAGGTCCGCTTCGACGGCGTGCCGGTGCAGCGCATCGGCATGGATGTGGTGCGTGACAATGTCGCAACAGTGCTGCAGCACCCCGCGCTGTTCAACGACAGCCTGCGGCTCAACCTGACCCTGGGCCGCGACATGGCGGATGCCAAGCTGTGGGAGGCCCTGCGCGTTGCCCAGCTTGCCGACGTCGCCGCCGACTTGCCGCAGGGGCTCGACACGACGCTCGGGCGCAACGGCGTGCGCCTGTCCGGTGGGCAGCGCCAGCGCCTGGCGGTGGCGCGCATGGTGCTGGCGGACCCCAAGGTCGTGATCCTGGACGAGGCCACGTCGGCGCTGGACACCACCACCGAGGCGCGACTGCACGAGGCGCTGGGGCAGTTCCTCGCCGGACGCACGACGCTCATCATCGCCCACCGCTTGAGCGCCGTGCGCCAGGCCGACCGTGCACTGGTGCTGGAGCACGGGCGCATCGTCGAGGAAGGCAGCCACGCCGACCTCATGCACGAGGACGGCGCCTATGCGGCGCTTTATGCGCGGCAGGTGGGTTAAGACGTGGGCAGCAACGAGACTCGGCGCGGCCCCTTCGGACAGATCCTACCGAGCGGCTTCCGACCCGCCTGGTGGCTACTGGGCGCGCATGCGCAGACGCTCTGGGGCAGCCTCGCCCGGCGGGCGCCGGCGCTGGAGGACTTGCGCCTGCGGCGCCGGCGTATCGAGCTCGCCGACGGGGACTTCATCGACCTGGCCGTGGCGGACACGGATGGCCCGGCGGTGCTCATCATTCATGGCCTGGAGGGCGGCCTGCGCTCTCACTACGCGGGGGCGCTGGTAGCACGTCTGGCCCGTGAGGGCTTCCGGCCCGTATTCATGCATCTGCGCGGCGCGGGCGATGAGCCGAATCGGCTGGACCGCTCCTACCACTCCGGCGCCAGCGACGACCTCGCCGAAGTGCTGGCGGTACTGGCCGACGACCCCGACGGCGCACCGCAGGCTGCCATAGGCTTCTCCCTCGGCGGCAATCTGCTGCTCAAGTACCTGGGCGAAGGGCGGCAGGTGATCCACATGCAACGGGCCATTGCCGTCTCCGTGCCCTTCGTGCTGCGGGATGCGATGCTGCGGCTCGACCTTGGCTTCTCCCGCATCTACCGACGCCACTTGGTGCAGCAGCTCAAGCGCAGCTTTCGGCGCAAGCTCGAAGGCCGTCGCTGGCCCGCGACACTGGCTCCCGATCTGGACCTGGACGCCATCCACGACTTCAACACCTTCGATGACCGCATTACCGCCCCGCTGAACGGTTTCGACGGCGTTTTCGACTACTATCAACGTGCCAGCTGCCGGCAATATCTCCAACACATTCACACGCCGACGCTCATCATCCAGGCCGTCGACGACCCTTTTCTCTTCCCGGCGAGCCTGCCCTTCGCCCACGAGCTAGGCCCAGGCGTGACGCTGGAGCTGAGCCGCCGCGGCGGCCACGTCGGCTTCGTCGCCGGACCCTGGCCATGGCGGCCCTGCTACTGGCTGGAGGAGCGCATCATGCACGCGCTCCAGAACCGGTGACCCCAGAAACGGGAACCAGAAACGGGGACGGTATACTGATTTATCCAACACGGCGGCGCCAGCAAGATCCATAGACCGTCACCGTATTCAGTGCTTAGGCTCGGAGGGCGTTGGCGACTTCGTCCCACAGGGCGCGGTAGGCGCCGGAAGCGGGATTGGCCGGGGCGTAGGCGGGCAGCGGCATGCGGTGCAGGCCCATGCGCTCCACATCCTGGGCAAGCGGAATGCGGGCGGAGAGGATCTCCGGGTGCTCGGTGCTGAGACGGTCGATGGTTTCGCTGTGCATGGCACGATCCGTGTCCACCATGGAGAAGAAGGGCAGTACCTTGAGGGCGCCGAAGCCGTCCTCGGACCTGAGAAATTCCAGGAGCTGGTGCAGGGTGCGTGCCGACAAGGTGCTCGGAATCAGCGGCACCAGCAGCGCATCGGCGGCACGGAAGATGTTCTCGGACATCAGCGAGATGCTGGGCGGGCAGTCAAACAGCACGAGGTCGTATTCCGTCGACAAGGGCTTCAGCAGCCGCTTCAGCTGTCCGGTGGGCCGCTTCTTGGCGGCTTCCAGCAGAATGTCCATGTTGCGGTAGGAGAAGTCCGCCGGCAGCAGGTCCAGCAGCTCGAAGTCCGTGCCCTTGATGGCATCGTCCGGACGGCGCCTCCCGCGCAGCAGCCCGCGTCCGCCGCCCTTGACCTTGGGCTTGACGCGAAAGTAGAAGCTGGCTGCGCCCTGGGGGTCCAAATCCCACACCAGGGTGCGTTTGCCGGCGGCTGCCGCGAGGTAGGCGAGGTTGACAGTGCTGGAGGTCTTGCCGACACCGCCCTTGATGCTGTAGACGCCGATGGTCTTCACGCGCCTGCCTCCGCCCCTGCCTCCACCGGCGCTGCAACAGCGGGCTTCTCGTCGGCGAACAGGCGCTCGAACACGCCTGCGTTCTGGGCGCTATCGAAGCCTGCGAAAATGCGCGCAAACTCCCCCCGCGCCCGCTGCTGGTTGTCGAGTATGTGGCTGATGAGCGCGCCCATGGCGAGCAGCGTATGGAGGGGCGCCGCGTCCTCGCGCTGCATAGCCGCGGCCGTCTCCTGCAGGTGCTCCGCCTGCACCGCGAGGTCCTGAAAGCCGCCTAGGTTGTCCAGCAGCACCTTGGACTGCTTGATGAGCCCCTTGATATCTTCCGGGGGATACAGGCTCTGGAAGAACTCCATCAAGTACCGGAGCTTTTTGCCGCTCTTGCGCAACTCGTGCAGCTCCTCCGGCGGCGAGGCGTCGGTGATGGCGCGGCCCTCCTCGAGCACCCGTTTGAACATGCGCCGGATGCGCTTATTCGCCACGGCCTTGATCGGCGACTGCGCGTCCTTGGCGCCATTGCGGTCGGGCGCCTCCAGAAAGGCCCGCCAGTCACGCAGCAGGGTCTTGAAGCGCTCGCCGTCCAGCACCTCGGCGAGGGCCTCCTGTTCGGCCTCGTAGTGGGCCGCAAGCCAGTCACGCAGCGGGTCCAAGTCATCACGCAGGGCCGGCGGCAGCTGAGCTTTCAGCCGCGGGAAGTCGAGCAGATAGACGTCCAGATCCCGCACCGGACCCGTCGCTTGCTGCAGCCAGGCAAAGCGCGCCTTGAAGTCGTCGACGATGGCCTGCGGCAGCACCCCCTTGATCTGGCTGAGGGCCGAGCGCGTGCGCCGGGTGGCGACGCGCAGGTCGTGCAGAAACTCGGGATCCAGATTCTGCCGGGTGCCGTCGATATTGGCCTGCAGCGTGTCCAGCAGGCCCAGCAGGATGGTACGCGCGGCGGCCTCGGCAGGCTGGTGCGGATCGAGCCGGTAGTCGAGCTTCGAGGAGTAGCTGCCGGGGCGGCGGCCGGCGGCGGCGAGGGCCTCCAGGTACAGCGGCACACGGGCGGGCTCCAATGACAAGCTCGTCTTGAGCCGGTGCGCCGCCCGCTCGGTCTCGTGGGCGTAACCGCGCACGGCGGCGAGGCGCAGCCGCATCGGCAGCGCAACTTGAGGCGCGTCGTCCGCCGATTCCACGTGAGCCTGCTCCAGCAGGATGCGGGCGACGGTCTTGTCGTCGTCGTTCAGCACGCGCAGCGTGCGGCGGCTACCGCTCAGCACCACCATCGGCAGCAGGCGGCGCACACCCAGCAATGGCGCGAGGCGCTCGCGGACCGGCCCGGGCGCCATGTCGGCGATCAGACCCGGATCGGTGTCCAGCGTTTGCCGGGCGAGTACGGTCCCGTCGTCTGTGAGGTCTTGCCAAAGAAGCTCGCGGCCGCCGTTGCTGGTGATCTCTTCCAGCACGATGTCAGCGCGGTAAAGGCTCCACTCGAAGCTGTCGAGGAAGCGTCGGCGGAAGGCGACGGCGGGCTCGGGCTCACAGCGTAATTCGGCGCGAATGGTCATGAGCGCGGCATCCATGTCCTGCTCCGAATCGGCGTAAGCCGGGAGCAGATAGTCCATGGCAATGAGATTCATGTGGGGCTCTGTTGCCTCCTCAGCGTGGTATGCGTGTCGGTAGAGCGCGCCGCTGACACCATTGGGCCCCGCCGGCGCACAGGGCAGGCGGCCAGCGCAGAGCCGGCGCAGAGACGGCCCCGAGATGGCGCCGGAACAGCGCAGGCCGGAATATTACAGTTTGATGACGATTCACAGAAGTCCTTGTTACAAAAGCCTTACCGTCAAGAACAATGCTACGGGTAATCCCGAACTATCAATGCATGAGTGTCGCCCGGACAATCTCGACATGGCACCGGCGCGGGGCGAGCCCGCCGGTGGAAATTCCGTCTGGAGCCCACGATGAGCAAGCTCGACCAACTCAAGACCATGACCACGGTCGTCGCCGACACCGGCGACTTCGACAGCATCGCCGAGTACAAACCGCAGGATGCCACCACCAACCCGTCGCTGCTGTATAAGGCCGCGCAGCAGCCACAGTACCGGCACCTGGTAGAGGATGCAGTCGCCTTCGGCAAGGAGCGTGGCGGGAGCAGCGTCGAGCAGGCTCGCTGGACCATGGACAAGCTCGCCGTGAACTTTGGCGCGGAGATCCTGAACATCGTGCCCGGACGTGTGTCCACAGAGATCGATGCCCGCCTCTCCTTCGATATCGAGGGCACCATCGCCCGCTGCGAGGGGCTCATGGCGCTCTATGACGACATCGGCGTGGACCCAAGGGAGCGGGTGCTGTTCAAGATCGCCTCCACCTGGGAGGGCATTCGCGCCGCCGAGCAGCTGCAGCGCCGCGGCGTCCACTGCAACCTGACGCTGCTGTTCAGCTTCCCGCAGGCCGTTGCCTGTGCCGACGCCGGCGTGACGCTGATCTCGCCCTTCGTCGGCCGCATCCTGGACTGGTACAAGAACGCCGAGAACGTCTCAGGCTACCCGGCCGATGAAGATCCTGGGGTCAAATCCGTCACCGAGATCTTCAATTACTACAAGCGCCACGGCTACGGCACCATCATCATGGGGGCGAGCTTCCGCAACGTAGACGAGATCCTGGAGCTGGCCGGCTGCGACTACCTCACCATCGCCCCAAAGCTGCTGGCGGAGCTGGACGAATCCGACGGCGACGTACCACGCAAGCTCGACCCGGCCGCCGCGGCGGATATGGACATCCCAGAGCAGCACTTCGACGAGCTGGCCTTCCGATGGGGCGTCAACGAGGACGCCATGGCCACCGAGAAGCTCGCCGAGGGTATCCGGCTGTTCGCCGCCGACACCCGCAAGCTGGAGGCCTTCGCGCACGAGATCTGCCGCAACTGCTGAAACCGAACCGCCGACGCCAACGTGCGCGATACTCAGTCGGCGTCGCGGCGCTCGAGCAGCACGAAGTCCAACGCGTAGGCGTTGCGCGCATCCGCCGGCCGCTGCTCACGCCCGATCTCCTGCCAATCCGCCGGCGACCATTCGGGAAACTGCACGTCACCCAAGACCTCCGCATGCACCAGCGTCAGTGCCATGTGCGTGGCCCGTGGCAGCAGTGCGCCGTAGACCGCCGCCCCGCCCACGACCATGATCTCCGGGGCTTCGGCGGCTGCCGCGAGCGCCGCCGCCGGTGAGCTCACCAGCTCACAGCCTGCAGCGGCATAGCCCGGGTCCGATGAGATGACGATGTGCCGGCGCCGCGGCAGCAGTCCGGGCAGCGACTCCCAGGTGCGCCGCCCCATGACGATGGGCTTGTCCAGCGTCAGCCGTTTGAAGTGCGCCAGATCGGCGGGCAGGTACCAGGGCAGCCGATTGCCGCGGCCGATGACCCGGTTGCGGGCCATGGCAGCCACCAGGGTGATGCGCTGCCGCGTTGCCATCTGATTGTCCTCGGGCGCAGTGCGCCGCTCAAGCGGCATGGCCGCTCAGCTCGGTCTCACCGACGGCAGGCGCCGCTTCCGGGGCCTCATCGGCGTAGAGCCCGAGGGCCTGCCGTAGCCGCTCGGCGACCGCCTCGCGGAGGCCCGTCGGCGCCACAACCTCCACCTCCGGGCCAAACTTCAGCACGTCCATGATGAGCTCTGCCGGGTTGCTGTACGGCACCCGCAGCTCGTAGCGGCCGTCCGCCAGCAGCCGCCCCTGCTGGTCGCGGTGCCAGCGCTCATTGGCCACGTAGCGGGCGCGGGTGGCACTGAAGCGCAGCACCGCCTCGTGCTCGGGCGTACCGGCAAAGATGCCATAGGAGCTCGCAAAGTGGCTGTCCAGCGCCGCCGCGTCCACCTCCATGGCGGGCGTGTCCAGCGTCTCGGCTTGCTCCATCGCATCGAGGGCGAAGGTGCGCAGGCCCTCGCGCAGGTGACACCAGCCATCCAGATACCAGTTGTCCCGATAGTGCACCAGGCGCTGGGGTGAGACGTCCCGCTGCGCGCGAGACTCCCGCCAGCGGCTGTAATAGCGGATGCGCAGACGCCGGCGCTGGGCCAGGGCACCGGCGACGGTCTGGAAGGTCGCGCCACCCTGCTCGGCATTGTAGCGGGCCGCCATTTGCAGCATGCGGATACGGCCCTGAAGGCCCTCGGAGCCCGCGCGCTGAAGCTCCAGCAGGCCATCGATACGCTGCTGCAGGGGTTTCAGCATCGGCTCCAGCAGGCCCGGCTGGACGTCAGCGAGGAGCTGCTGGACGGTCAGGAGCGCATGCAGCTCTGAGGCGTTGAACCACAGCCCTGGCAGCTCGTACATGCCGCCCTCGGCCTGGTCATAGCGATACCCATTGTGCTCGCGGTCGTAGACGATGGGCGCGTTCAGGTACAGACGCATGTCTTCGATAATGCGCTTCACCGTCGCCCGGGAGCACTCCAGCTCCTCCTCCAAGCGCCTGCGCGACACCGGCCGCCGCGCACCCTGGAGGATGCGGTTCAGCTCGAAGATGCGATCGAAGCGGTCCACCCCACAGGGCCCCTACCGGAGCAAAATACCGGGCTGGAGCGGCTCAGAGGCGCCCAGCCGCCGCGCTCTGTCGCGGCAGGGTTTCGGAGACCAATGCCGGCGCAGTCCAGAGCCGCTCCAGATTGTAGAAGTCACGCACCTTGGGCAACATCACGTGCAGAACGACGCCGTTCAGATCCACCAGGGCCCACTCTCCAGCCTCGACGCCCTCGGCACCCAGCGGCTGCTCGCCGGCCTCTTTGGCGCGATAGGCCACGGTCTCGGCGATGGCCTTGACGTGGCGGTCGGAGGTGCCCGAAGCCACGATCATGTAATCCGTGACTGTGGTCTTGCCGCGGACATCCATGACGGCGATGTCGCGGGCCTTCATGTCGTTCAGGGTCTCAATGACCAAATCTTTCAGTTGCTCAAGCTGCATCATGTCCCCTCTGGGCTGAAGAATCGGGCTCCGTGTGTCGGGTGGCGGGCGTTGCTGCCGATGCCCCGGGCGCCGCATAGCAGCCTGCATCCAGGGCCATATTCAGCACGGCATCCGGCAGCAGGAAGCGGGCACTGCGGCCAGCCGCGATGGCGCGGCGGATACGCGTTGACGAGATGTCCAATTGCGTGACCGATTGCAGCCAGATGCGCCCAGCGGGCACGGCTTGCAAATCCGCCGGAGTGTCCGCTCGCCGCTGCTCCAGCGCTTCGCGCAGCGCGGCATCCCGCGGCAAAACACTCCCTGGGCGGCGCATAACGGCCAGATGCGCCAGAGCCAGAATGTCCCGCGGGCGGTGCCACTCGAAAAAGGCATTGAAGGCGTCGCCGCCCACCAACAGGCACATGGGCACATCCGGCCCCAGCTCGGCGCGGAACTCCGTCAGTGTGTCTGCTGTGTAAGAGGCGCCCGGCCGCTGGAGCTCCCGCGCGTCGGCGACCAGCCCGGGCACTCCGGCGACGGCGGCCTCGAGCATGCGCAGCCTGAGCGTGCCGTTCGCCGCAGGCTGCGTGCGGTGAACGGCGACGTTGAGGGGCAACAGCCGAACTTCCTTGAGTGCCAGGGTTTCGCGCACCTCCAGTGCGGTGCGCAGGTGGCCGAAGTGCACAGGGTCGAAGGCGCCGCCGAAAAGGCCGATCATCGCGCAGCCGCCAAAGGTGTAGGCGCCGGGTGTCCCGCCCGCGGCGCGGCTGAGTTGCGCTCGCTAGCGCGCATAGCGCCTGGAGGCCGTGTGTAGAAGGTAGGGTGCGTCCGCAGGGGCGCGGCGCCGAGCGTGCGGGCGGGACGGCCTCGCGCACGGCTCCGGATGACGGCCCGTTCGGGCATCCAACGCCCTGGGGCTCACTTGGCTCGGGATGGCTATCGGCTGCACGAGGTGCGCGCGATCAGTGGGTTGCCCGCGTGTTCCGCTGATGGCCTGACCATAGCAGAAAACCGCTGCGTTGGGGACCGCGTAACGGACGGCAGACGCCGCAGCGGCCGCGGGCGCAAGGCTCATCGGCGCACATGCCCGTCGCCCAGTACGATGAACTTCTGCGACGTGAGTCCCTCGAGCCCCACAGGCCCACGGGCATGGAATTTGTCGGTACTGATGCCGATCTCCGCTCCCAGCCCGTACTCGAAGCCGTCGGCGAAGCGCGTGGAGGCGTTCACCATCACCGAGCTTGAGTCCACCTCGCGCAAGAAGCGCCGCGCTCGGCCATAGTCGTCGGTGACGATACTGTCGGTGTGGCGGGAGCCGTGGGACTCGATGTGGTCGATGGCCGCATCCAGCCCGTCGACGACGCGGATCGCGAGGATAGGCCCGAGATACTCCGTGTCCCAATCTTCCGCAGTGGCCGGTACGGCGTCACCCAGCACGGCGCGGGTGCGCTCGCAGCCGCGCAGCTCCACACCGGCGGCGGCAAGCTCGGCGCCGACGCGCGGCAGGAAGTGCTCGGCCACGGGTGCCGCTACCAGCAGCGTCTCCAGGGTGTTGCAGGTGCCGAAGCGTTGGGTCTTGGCGTTGACGGCCACCGCGAGCGCTTTGTCGAGGTCCGCGCGGTCGTCCACGTAGACGTGACAGATCCCGTCCAGGTGCTTGATCACGGGCACTCGGGCGTCGCGACTGATGCGCTCGATGAGGCCCTTGCCGCCACGGGGAATGATGACGTCGATGTGCTGCGGGCTCGCGATCATGGTGCCGACGGCGGCGCGATCCGTGGTGGCCACCACCTGCACGGCATCCTCTGGCAGCCTGGCCACCGCGAGTCCGCGCTGAATGCAGTCGGCGATGGCGCGGTTGGAGTGGAAGGCCTCGGAGCCACCGCGCAGCACCGCGGCGTTACCCGCTTTGAGGCACAGCGCCGCCGCATCTGCGGTCACATTGGGCCGGGACTCGTAAATGATGCCGACAACGCCGAGCGGCACCCGCATGCGACCCACCTGGATGCCTGAGGGCCGGTAGTTGAGATCGGTGACGGCGCCCACCGGATCCGGCAGCGCTGCAATCTGGTGCAGGCCTTCGATCATCGCGTCGATGCGCCCGGGCGTCAGCTCCAGGCGATCCAGCAACGCCGCGTCCAGGCCCTTGGCGGCGCCCGCTTCCAGATCGGCGGCATTCGCCTGGCCAAGGGCATCCCGCCCCGCGTCCAGCTCCGCCGCAATGGCGGTGAGCGCTGCATCTTTGGGGGCGGTCTCGGCACGGGCCAGGCCACGGGCAGCGGCGCGGGCGCGCGCGCCCACCTCGGCCATGTAGGCGGCGACGTCTGCAATCTGGGGTTGGGCCTGGGCTTGGGGCATGTTCGGCATCTCTCGCAACGCGTTGTTTCGGCACAGTCATTGTTCCACGAGGCCCGCGCCCGGCGGAAGTGCGAGGCTCACCCCGCCTGCCGGGCCGCAGCAGTCGCCAGGCCGTCGGCAATCTCGCCCAGCAGCGCCCAGGGCTCGGCGCTGCTGCGGCCCTTGATGGCGAGATCGGCGTCGGGGCAGCGCGCGAGCAGCTGCCAGAGCCGCCGAAGGGGCAGACGGCGCCAGGCGGGACAGGTGGCGCGACGGCGGGCTTCCGGGAACTTTTTGCCCCGCAATGACGGGGGGGGGTACCCCGGGTTGGCCTGGGCAAACCAGGACGGGGGGGGG
>NZ_JAIFKJ010000198.1:8559-10159 GCF_019695415.1 Thiohalocapsa sp. | reverse complement strand
CGCTGGGCGGCGGGCGACGTGGGCCGTCCTCTCGGTGGCGCCGTGGGCCCGCCCGCGGTGGCTGACGTCGTCGGCGTACCGCCAGCCGGCGCTGGTTTGTGGCGCCGTCTCCCTCGCCGTGCTGCCGCCGATGCTCCCCCCGCTCCTGCGCGTGCTGCGCGGCTGGCTGCAACGCAACCCCGGCGTGCGCATGACGCTCCGGCTGGCGGGCGAGGCCGCCACCGCGGCGCACGACCCGACCGCGCTGCGTGCCGCTGACGAGCCGGCACTCATCCGTGCACTCCAGGAGCACCTGGATGCCTGCTGGGGCGAGGTGTCTTCGCCGGCCGCATGACCGACGAGCTTGCATACCTGTCCGGACAGCTTGGCCGCCGGCTCGCCGACGCCGGTCTGATGCTGGCCACCGCCGAGTCCTGCACCGGCGGCTGGATCAGCAAATGCGTGACGGATATCGCTGGCAGCAGCGGCTGGCTGGACCGCGGCTTCGTCACCTACAGTAACGCCGCCAAGCAGGACATGCTGGGTGTAGCCGCCGCAACGCTGGCGGAGTACGGCGCCGTGAGCGAGCCCGTGGTGCGGGAGATGGCGATGGGCGCGGTTGCCCGGAGCGCTGCGCAGGTGGCGGTGGCCGTGAGCGGCGTCGCGGGCCCCGGCGGGGGCTCTGTGGACAAGCCGGTCGGCACCGTCTGCTTCGGCTTTGCGCTGCCGGACGGCGTCAGCACCGAGACGGTGTACTTCCGCGGCGACCGTGAGTCCGTGCGTCGGCAATCTGTGGCTCATGTCCTTACGCGGCTCATCGAGCGCTTGGCTTGAGCCGGAATCCCTGTCGCCTGGAGCCTGCATCCCACGGCAAGCATGAAGGACGACCGCCGCGCCAGCATCCGCCTCTTCTTCGCCCTCTGGCCGGACGCGCGTATCCGTGCGGCACTGCTGGACGCCCGCGACAACGCCATTCAGTGTGCTCGTCCGACTGACGCGGACGACCTGCTCCTGACCTGTGTTTTCGTCGGCGTGGTGCCGCCGGAGTCACTGCCTTGTATCGAGGCCGCCGGCGACGACATCGCGCTGGCAGCCTTCCACCTGGCGCTGCATCGGGTGGAGACCTGGCCGCGGCAGCGCCTGCTGGTGGCAGCCCCGGCCGAGCCGCCGCCGACGCTCTTCAACCTCGTGAGCCAGCTGCAGCAGAACCTGCTCCCCTGCGGCATCGCGCCGGAGCCGCGCCGCTATCGCCCGCACGTGACACTCGCCCGCAAGGCAGCGCGCAGCGATCCGGCGATGGTGGCCATCCAGTGGCCGGTCCGGGACTTCGTGCTGGCCCGCAGCGGCGCTCCCGGCCGCGGCAATGGTGCCGGCTACCAGGTGCTGCGCAGCTGGCGCCTGGATTGACGCCGTGGGAGCGGCCTCCGGCCGCGACGGCCTCCAGGGCCGCTGCGGGGATGTCGCGCCAAGGATGCCGCTCCCACGCAGATGAAGCTGTCCGCCCCGGCACACCTGATGCCGAGGACGGGCCTGTGTGATAATTTCGGCCCAAGTTCCGTCGGCAGCTGCCGACGTAAATGGCATCAAGGTCCGGAGTGACGATGGACGAGAATCGCAAGAA
>NZ_JAIFKJ010000198.1:3022-8549 GCF_019695415.1 Thiohalocapsa sp. | reverse complement strand
GGGGGGGCCTCGCGGCTGTGCGGGCCGCCAGGCGCGTGGCGGTGATGGCGCCCCAAGGATGCCCCGCCCCCGCGGTTGAAGGTTGCCCTGCCCCGTGCACCCTGATGCCGAGGAGGGGCCGGTGTGATAATTGCGGCCCAAGGTCCGTCGGCAGCTGCCGACGGAAATGGCATCAAGGTCCGGAGTGACGATGGACGAGAATCGCAAGAAGGCGCTGGCCGCGGCGCTGAGCCAGATCGAGAAGCAGTTCGGCAAGGGCTCCGTGATGCGCATGGGCGACGCCGGCGCCATCCCGAATATCGAGGCCGTCTCCACAGGCTCGCTGGGCCTCGACGTGGCCCTCGGCATCGGTGGACTGCCGCGCGGTCGCGTTATCGAGATCTACGGCCCGGAGTCCTCGGGCAAGACGACGCTCTCGCTGCACGCCGTGGCCGAGGCGCAAAAGGCGGGTGGCACCGCCGCCTTTGTGGACGCTGAGCACGCGCTGGACCCAGTGTATGCCGAGAAGCTCGGTGTCAACATGGACGAGCTGCTGGTCTCACAGCCCGACACCGGCGAGCAGGCGCTGGAGATCACCGACATGCTGGTGCGCTCCGGCGCCGTGGACCTAGTGGTGGTGGACTCCGTGGCCGCCCTCACGCCCAAGGCCGAGATCGAGGGCGAGATGGGCGACAGCCACGTCGGCCTGCAGGCCCGGCTCATGTCCCAGGCGCTGCGCAAGCTCACGGCCAATATCAAGCGCTCCAACGCCATCGTCATCTTCATCAACCAGATCCGCATGAAGATCGGCGTGATGTTCGGCTCGCCCGAGACCACCACCGGCGGCAACGCGCTCAAGTTCTACGCTTCCGTCCGGCTCGACATCCGCCGCACCGGCGCTATCAAGAAGGGCGACGAGGTCATCGGCAACGAGACCAAGGTCAAGGTGGTCAAGAACAAGGTCGCACCGCCCTTCAAGCAGGTGATGTTCGACATCCTCTACGGCGAGGGCGTCTCCCGCCACGGCGAGATCATCGACATTGGCGTGCAGCAGGGCATCATCGAGAAATCCGGCGCCTGGTACAGCTACGACGGCAACCGCATAGGTCAGGGCAAGGACAACGTCCGCGGCTTCTTGAAAGAGAATCCGGACATGGCCGACGCCATCGAAATCAAGATCCGCGAGGCATTGCTGCCGCCCACGCGCAGCACCCCGCCGGCGGCCGAGCCCGACGGCATCGGCGCCGCCGCGTCCGAAGCCTGAGGCGGCGGCCACGCCTGCGCATGCAGCCACATCCAGTGCGCCGCCGCTCTCCCTCGGGCGAGCAGGCGCAGCCGCAATGATCGCACTCAGTCGCGTTGCCGGACCCGCACCACAATACCGACGCCGCGCCCAGCCCCAGTGGGGGCTCCGGACCCGCACCCAAACCCGCAGAGGCGGCCGAGATTCGCAGTCGCGCGCTCAAACTACTCACCACGCGTGAGCACTCGCGCTACGAGCTCTGGCGCAAGCTTCACCGCCGCGGCTATCCCGCCGAGGACGTCAACGCGGTGCTGGATCAACTGGCCGCCGAGGGGCTGCTGAGCGAGGAGCGCATGCTCGCCGCCTACGTCGCCGAGCGCCTGGAGAAGGGCTTCGGCCCGCTGCGTATCCGCGCAGAGCTGCAAGCCAAGGGCCTTCCCGACAGCGCCATCGACCCGCACCTAGACCTACAGGATGGTCAATGTCTCGCGCTGATAGCTCGCGTGGATGCCGCTAAGTTCGGTGAGGGGCCCCCAAATGACCGCCAAACACTGGCAAAACGGGCGCGATTCCTGGAATATCGGGGCTTTCCGGCCCGCCTCATCGCCCGTGCGCTGAAACTCGCCTGAAGCTCGCGTCAAGCTCGATTAACCCTCTGGCAAAACACATCGTCCCCCAGCGGCCGGCCGCTCTGTCAGGCCGGCAGCGCAGCACCCGCCCGATCCCCGAACACCCCGAGTCGTTCCCATGAAACGCAGTGCCGAGCTCCGATCCGCCTTTCTCGACTACTTCGCAGAGCGCGGACACACCGTCGTCGACAGCAGCCCGCTGGTGCCGGGCAACGACCCGACGCTGCTCTTTACTAACGCCGGCATGGTGCAGTTCAAGGACGTTTTTCTCGGCCGCGAGAAGCGCCCCTACACCCGCGCCGCAAGCTCCCAACGCTGCGTGCGCGCTGGCGGCAAGCACAACGACCTCGAGAACGTCGGCTACACCGCCCGGCATCACACCTTCTTCGAGATGCTTGGCAACTTCAGCTTTGGCGACTACTTCAAACGCGAGGCCATCGGCTTCGCCTGGGAGCTCCTCACCGAAGTGCTTGGCCTGCCGCCCGAGAAGCTTTGGGTCACCGTCTACACCGACGACGACGAGGCAGCATCCATCTGGCTTGATGAGGTCGGCGTCGACCCCGCGCGTTTCTCCCGTTGCGGTGAGAAAGACAACTTCTGGTCCATGGGCGAGACCGGCCCCTGCGGCCCCTGCTCCGAGATCTTCTACGACCACGGCCCAGAGGTCCCGGGTGGACCGCCCGGCTCCCCCGACGAGGACGGCGACCGCTATGTCGAGATCTGGAATCTCGTCTTCATGCAGTACGACCGTGACGCCGCAGGCAAGCTCTCGCCTCTGCCGCGGCCGTCCGTGGACACGGGCATGGGCCTTGAGCGCCTCGCCGCCGTCATGCAGGGCGTGCACAGCAACTACGACATCGACCTCTTCCAGACACTGATCCGCGCCGCTGCCCACGTCACCGGCTGTACGGACCTCGCGGCCAAGTCCCTGCGCGTCATCGCCGACCACATCCGCTCCGCCGCCTTCCTGGTGGTGGACGGCGTCACCCCAGGCAACGAGGGACGCGGTTATGTGCACCGGCGCATCATCCGCCGCGCCATCCGCCACGGCTACCAGCTCGGCTGCAGCGAGCCCTTTTTCTACAAGCTGGTAGCACCGCTGGTGACCGAGATGGGCGAGGCCTATCCGGAGCTCGCCGCCAAGCAGGCCCATGTGGAGCAGGTGCTGCGCACCGAAGAAGAGCGCTTCGCCGACACCCTCGACCAGGGCCTCAAGATCTTCGAAGAGATCGTCGCGGAGCTCGACAGCAGCACCCTGCCTGGTGAGGCCGTCTTCCGCCTCTACGACACCTATGGCTTCCCCGCAGACCTCACCGCCGACATCGCCCGCGAGCGTGGCCTGAGCGTGGATCTTGCGGGCTTCGAGCGCGAGATGACCAAGCAGAAGCAACGTGCCCGCGCTGCGAGCCAGTTCGGCGCCGGGACCCAGGTCACCATCGAGCTGGAAGGCGAGACCGACTTCACCGGCTACGAAGACATTCTCGACGAAGGTACCGTGGTGGGTCTCTATCGCGACGGTGAAGAGCGCGAGCGCCTGGTCCCCGGGGAGTCCGGGCTTGTGGTGCTGGACGTGACCCCCTTCTACGCCGAGGCCGGCGGCCAAGTGGGCGACCGCGGCGATCTCACCACCGAGGGCGGCGCCCGCTTTGCCGTGGACGATACCCAAAAGCACGGCGACGGCATCATCTGCCACCTCGGCCACATAACCGACGGCGAGCTGCAGGTGGGCGACCGCGTCACCGCCCGCGTAGACGGCGAGCGCCGCCGCGCCACCGCGCTGCATCACTCCGCCACACATCTGCTGCACGCTGCTCTGCGCGCCGTGCTCGGCGACCACGTGCAGCAGCGCGGCTCCCTGGTGGGTCCGGATCGGCTCCGTTTCGACTTCACCCACTTCGAGCCCGTCACGCAAGCGCAGCTCCAGGCCATCGAGCGGCTGGTGAACCGCGAGATCCGCGAGAACCACACCGTCGAGACCCGCATCATGGGGCTGGACGATGCGAAGGCCTCCGGCGCGATAGCCCTTTTCGGTGAGAAGTACGGCGAGCAGGTGCGGGTGCTGCGCATGGGCGACTTCTCCACCGAGCTCTGCGGCGGCACCCATGTGCGCGCCGTGGGCGACATCGGGCTGTTCAAAATCACCGGCGAGAGCGGCATCAGCTCCGGCGTGCGTCGCATCGAGGCCGTCGCCGGCGAGCGGGCGCTGGACTGGATCGCCGACGAAGAGGCCCGCCTCCAGCGCATCGCCGCCCTGGTGAAGGGCGCCGCGGCCGACGCCGACGAGCGCGTGGCCCAGCTCGTGGAGCGATCACGCAAGCTGGAGAAGGAGCTGGAGCAGCTCAAGGCCAAGCTCGCCAGCAGTGCCGGCAATGACCTTGCAGATCAAACCGTCGAGGTGGACGGTGTCAAAGTGCTGGCGGCACGGCTCGACGGCGCAGACCCCAAGTCCCTGCGGGACACCATGGACCAGCTCAAGAACAAGGTCGGCTCCGGCGTCGTCCTGCTCGCCACCGAGAGCGACGGCAAGGTCAGCCTCATCGCCGGGGTTACCAAAGACCTCACCGATCGCTTCAAAGCCGGCGACCTGGTCAAGGCGGCCGCCGAAAAGGTCGGCGGCCGTGGCGGCGGCCGCCCAGACATGGCCCAGGCCGGCGGCAGCGACCCGGCCGGTATCCCCGCTGCCCTCGAACTGGTGGGGGACTGGGTGCGGTCACGAGCGGCGAGTGTTCAGTGATGTCGACACTTGCGTGACGAGCGGCGAGGGTGCGCATAGGAGATTGTATGCAGCCATCCCGTTTTGACCTACTGCTCGCCGCGGGTTATCATAGTACAGATATGGCTACGTAGCTCAGTTGGTTAGAGCGCGGCACTCATAATGCCGATGTCGGTGGTTCGAGTCCACCCGTAGCCACCATAAGAAGCCGCTGCCATTAAAGGCGTCCGCACGACCAGCCGCTCGCGAAGCGGCCGTTGTCGCTCTACCGCCTATCTCCGCCTCACATCATCAGCACGACGAGCAGCAGCGCTGCCTGTTTTCATCTGTCGTCCAACCGGTCGTGGACAATTCGATGCGCGCACGGCGCCCACGCTAGCTGCCGTTAACCGAATGCCTCCAGTGCAGCCGCCAATTCCGGGTGCTGCTCGGCATGCTTCTCCACCGACACCCCACCGGCAATCGCTTCCCATGCCTGCCGCAGGCTGGCAGCACCGCCTGCAGGTCCATGTGGGTGGCTGAAGACGCCGCGGCCTGGCACAAAGCCGAAGTCGGGGCTGGCAATCTTGTCGTGAACGCCCTGCAGCGTTGCCGCCGAGTCGCTGCCGCCAGGCACCGGGAGCGCCGGCTTGATCGGGCCCATGGGGTCGGTACAGGCGGCGATGCACTCCAACACCTCGTCCTCGGCGGTCATCATGCGCGGGCCGAAGCCGGGCATGATGATGACGTCGAAGCCGGCCAGGCGCTGCAGCTTCGTCATGACACGAGTGTGCACGCCGTGTGCCGGCAGCCGGCTCATCGCCGCGATGAATGGGAAGTGGGCGATCAGCGGCACCGTCGCATGCCGCCGCCGCCTGCGCCCCCCCCTCCGGCCCACCGGCAGCCCATTGAACCAGCCCCCTCTGGCGCCGGTCGCACCGGCAACGTCGGGCAACGGGCACCACCAGTCCACCCCGGCGCAAA
>NZ_JAIFKJ010000198.1:0-3012 GCF_019695415.1 Thiohalocapsa sp. | reverse complement strand
TGGTCGGCCCGCGAGCACCGGGAGGCCCGGCTTGTGGCGGCCTGTGGGGGCGGTACGGGGGGGCATGTGCTCCAACACCCTTGCCTCGGGTGTCACTATGCCCGGGCCGAAGCCGGGCATGCTGATGACGTCGAATCCTGCGAGTCTTTTCAGCTTGGTGAGGAACCGGCTGTGCACGCCGAAGTGGTGCAGTCGGCTCATCGCCGCGATGACCGGGAAGTGGGCTACCAGCGGAACCTGGGCGTGCCTGCGCAGCATGCGCACGGCGCTCAGCCCCACCGGGAGGGCATTCACCATGACGGCGTTTGCACCGTTGGCCACGACGGTGTCATGCAGGTCGATGAGGCGGTCGACCTCGTCCGTGATGTTGGCGAGATAGACCTTCGGTGCGCCCGTCTCTTGCTCGGCCTGGCGGCGGGCCGCGCCGAGGAGCCGGGAGCGCTCGGCGATGGGCGACCAGTCCGGGTCCGCGAGCATCTCGTCGTCCTTGGCAATGTCGAGCCCGCCGCGCCAGGCGGCGAGGCCGAGCTCGGCGAACGGCGCCGGGTCGAGCCCGATGTTCGGCTTGATGACGCCGAAGAAGAAAGGTCGGTCGTGGATCTGCCAGAGATCCCGCAGCCCTTTCAGTCCATACCGCGGGCCGTCGAAGTGGGCGAGAAAGGCGTCGGGAAACTCGATGTCCAGGAGCTTTACCACGGGGATGCCCGGCGCGAAGAAGGCGCCTTCGCCGAGCACGGCGGAGAGCATGTTCGGGATGCGCGGGCCGAAGTTGGCGTGCGGATGCGCGATGCGCACCCGGCAGACGCTGACCGGCTCGTTCACCGGCGGATCGAGCGGATAGGACGTGTCGGACAGCACTGTCTCGACTTCCAGATCAACCACTCTGGCGGCGAAGCGCGGGCGATAGTCCTCGTCCACACCGACTCGCTGCCATTGGGCGGTGGACTGCTCGCTGGCCAGGTGCGCGGCGGCGATGCGCGGATCGCCGGTGCACTCGATGCGATAGTCCAGCAGCAGGTGGGCGTCGGCGTCGAGCTGTGAGAGCTCGGCGTAGAATCCGTCGATATCGGCATTGCGCATGGCTCAGCGCTCCCCTAGGAGTTGCAGGGTGACTTGTCGCTTTGCGCGCGGCCCATCCAGCTCAACGAAGAACACCGATTGCCAGTCCCCGAGCAGCAGCTCACCGTCCGCCACCGGGATGCTCTCGGAGGCGTTGGCGAAGAGCCCGAGCAGATGCGCATGGGCGTTGTCACGGTCATCCACCGGGGCGATGTTGTGGCTGTAGTCGCCGTCCCGCGGCACCAGGCGCTTGAGGAAGGTGACCATGTCCTGCTGCAGCCGCTCCTCGTTCTCATTGAGGTTGAGCCGAGCCGTGGTGTGCTGAGAGATCAGGGTCACCAAGCCCTGCCGCAGTCCCGCCGCCCGCACGCGCTCGCGAACCTGCGCGGTGATGTCGATGAGCTGGATGGGTGCGGTGGTGGCGAGCTCGATGTGGTCGATGAGCGCTGACATGTTCAGCTTTGTGGGTGTTGGATCTTGTCGCCGGAGCATACCCAAAGGCCCAGGCTTCGGCGATGCGCTGTGTCGGCTTACCGGCACTGGCGTTCCTTTGAAGAGCTGCACCCTGTCGGCTTGATCATCATCAATGTCGGTCTGCTGCCGCTGTGGGACTGTGCAATGTTCCAGTTGCCCAGCCGCTCCCGCAGTCAGCCGCCGACACGTCGTCACGCCCGATGCCGCTTTCCGACCTGGTCAACACCTTCGGCCAAGATCTGCTCCGCCGTCACGGCCGGCGCGTGCACAAGGTCGCGATCCACGCGGGCTTCAGCTGCCCGAATCGCGACGGCGCCAAGGGCCGCGGTGGCTGCTCGTTTTGCAACAACGTCTCCTTCAGCCCCAGCGCCAAGGCGCTCCCGGACGTTGCGACACAGATCGAGTCCGGCCGACGGGTGATCCGCAAGCGCACCGGCGCCGAGCGCTATCTGGCCTACTTCCAGGCGTATACCAACACCTACGGCGATGTGGCGCACCTGGCCGCCCTCTACCGCGCGGCACTGGCCGAGCCGGATGTGGTTGGCCTCTCCGTCGGCACCAGGCCGGACTGTGTGCCGGAGGCGGTGCTCGACCTGCTCTGCGCGCTGCGCGACCAAGGCCACGAGGTCTGGCTGGAGCTGGGGCTGCAGTCTACCTTCGACGCCACCCTGCACCGGGTCAACCGCGGCCATGGCTTTGCCGATTACCGCCATGCCGTGCGCGCCGCACGCGGGCGCGGCCTGCCGGTCTGCACCCACCTGATCGTCGGCCTCCCGGGGGAAGGGCGCGATGCTGCGCTCACGAGCCTGGAGCGGGTGCTGGCACTCGGTACCGACGGCCTCAAGCTGCACCCGCTGCATGTGGTACGCCACACGCTGCTGGCCAAGGAGTGGCGCGCGGGCGGCTACCGGCCGCTCGCCATGGAAGACTACGTCTCCATCGCCTGCGACCTCATCGAGCGTACGCCCGCTGAAGTCAGCTTCCACCGCGTCACCGGCACTGCGAGCCGAGACATCCTGCTGGCGCCTGACTGGTGTGCGAAGAAATGGGCCGTGCTGAACGGCATCGAGGCGGAGCTGCGCCGTCGCGGCACGGCACAGGGTGGGCGTGCGGGGCGGCAGATAGCGGCATGAAGGTTCGAGTATCGAGGGGCGAGTGACGAGGGTCGAGGTTCGCCGCCCGCGTATCCTCGCTCCTCGCTCCTCGTTACTCGTTACTCGTTACTCGATACTCACCGAAGAAAGAACCAACCCGAACAACAGAGACCTCATCCATGGAACTCGTCTGCCCCGCCGGCAATCTGCCGTCACTGAAGGCCGCCGTCGACCACGGTGCCGATGCCGTCTACACGGGCTTCCGTGATGACACCAACGCGCGGCACTTCGCCGGACTCAACTTCACGGCCAGCAAGCTCGCCGACGGCATCCGCTATGCCAAGTCCCACGGCAAGCGGGTGTTCATCGCCATGAACACCTATCC
>NZ_JAIFKJ010000318.1 GCF_019695415.1 Thiohalocapsa sp. | reverse complement strand
ATGGCGGGGCATCCTGCCCCGCACGGGAAGCGCCAATAAATCGGCGCTTCCCTAACACCCAGACGAATGGGGAATGAGCCGCACGCCGCCGCTCGGTCTGCCCTCGGAGGATGGGCAGGCGCTTGCGGTGACAGTCCGCCGGACAGAAAGCCCGTGTGACAATCCCTTTCTGTTGACAGCGAAAAGCTGTCTTGTTACGCTTCTCTTCTTAGCTCGCCGGCCGCTGTGCCGGCGCGTTTGTTCCCGGGGCTTGAGCCTTCAGTGGCTGCACGGCCTCGCTGCTTGCTTCCTGATTTTCGTTCGGACCCGCATCGCCCGGTCACGGCTGCGGCAGTGCGGGTCGGGGTGACGTCGTGTTGTGCGGTGTGACCCGCTTTGGATGGAGCTTCTCATGGCGACTGTCAACCAACTCGTCCGTAAGCCGCGCAAGCGCCGGGCGGAGAAAAGCAACGTGCCGGCGCTCGAGGCGTGTCCGCAGAAGCGTGGCGTGTGCACCCGCGTTTACACCACGACGCCAAAAAAGCCGAATTCGGCCTTGCGTAAAGTGGCTCGGGTTCGCCTAACCAATGGCTACGAGGTCGCCTCGTATATCGGTGGTGAAGGGCACAACCTGCAGGAGCACTCGGTGGTATTGATCCGTGGCGGTCGAGTCAAGGACCTGCCGGGCGTGCGCTACCACACCGTCCGCGGCACCCTCGACACTACTGGTGTCGATAAGCGCCGGCAGGGCCGTTCAAAGTACGGTGCCAAGCGCCCGAAGAGCTGATCCGCCGCGGGCGGCGCCGAGATGCAGCCGTCCACCTGAAATATCCTTGCTTCTGGCCCTCGCCGCAATGTGAGCAGGCGCCGGGGATCGAAGCGAACAGATTACCGGAAGCGCTGCCGCCGACCGCGAAATTGGCAGCGCATAACCTTGTTCGGAGTTGAGCCAAAGATGCCGAGAAGACGCGTCATCGCTAAGCGCCAGATCCTGCCCGACCCGAAGCACGGCAGTGAGCTGCTCGCCAAGTTCATCAACATGCTGATGGAGGACGGCAAAAAGGCCGTTGCGGAGCGCATCATGTACGGCGCACTCGAGCAGGTTTCCGCAAAGAAGGGCGTGGATCCGCTTGAAACGCTCGATCAGGCCATGGAAAACGTTAGGCCAGCGGTGGAGGTGAAGTCGCGGCGCGTGGGCGGTGCGACTTACCAGGTACCGGTCGAGGTGCGCCCGACGCGCCGTAACACCCTGGCCATGCGTTGGCTGATCGACGCTGCACGTAAGCGCTCAGAGAAGTCCATGGCGCTTCGGCTCGCCGGCGAGCTCATGGACGCCGGCGACGCGCGCGGCACGGCGGTAAAGAAAAAGGAAGACACGCATCGCATGGCGGAGGCCAACAAGGCCTTCTCGCATTATCGCTGGTAGACGCGCTTAGCCCTCGAGCATCGGGCGAGCAGGGCGGCACCTCAACCCAAAGACAGGCGGACAGAGCCGTGGCACGCAGTACACCCATCGATCGGTATCGGAATCTCGGCATCATGGCCCACATCGATGCCGGCAAGACGACGACTACAGAGCGCATTCTCTTCTACACCGGTCTGTCCCACAAGATCGGCGAGGTGCACGATGGCGCCGCGGTCATGGACTGGATGCAGCAGGAGCAGGAGCGGGGCATCACCATCACCTCTGCAGCCACCACCTGCTTCTGGCAGGGCATGGACAAGCAGTATCCAGAGCACCGTATCAACATCATCGATACGCCTGGGCACGTGGACTTCACCATCGAGGTGGAGCGGTCTCTACGAGTGTTGGATGGCGCCTGTGCGGTCTTCTGCGCCGTCGGCGGCGTGGAGCCGCAATCCGAGACGGTATGGCGCCAGGCCGATAAGTATGGTGTGCCGCGTTTGGCCTTCGTGAACAAGATGGACCGCATGGGCGCCAACTTCCTGCGCGTCGTGGAGCAGGTGAAAGAGCGTTTGGGCGGGCAGGCGGTGCCCATCCAGCTGCCAATCGGTGCCGAAGAAGACTTTGCCGGCGTCGTCGACCTGGTCCGCATGAAAGCGATCTACTGGGACGACGCGTCCAAGGGCATGACCTACGAGGCGCGTGACATCCCCGCCGACATGGTCGACCTCTGTAACGAGTGGCGGGAGAACATGGTCGAGGCGGCTGCCGAGGCCGACGAGGAGATGATGGAGCGCTACCTCGAGGAAGGCGAGCTCAGCGAAGCCGATATCAAGAAGGGGCTGCGCATGCGGACCCTGGCGAACGAGATTGTGCCCATGCTGTGCGGCTCCGCATTCAAGAACAAGGGCGTGCAGGCGATGCTGGATGCGGTGATCGACTACATGCCTGCGCCCCCGGACGTCCCGGCCATCCAGGGCGTGCTGGATGACGCTGCGGAGACCGTTGCGGAGCGTCAGTCCACCGATGATGCGCCTTTCGCCGCGTTGGCGTTCAAGATCGCCACCGACCCCTACGTTGGAACCCTGACATTCTTCCGGGTCTATTCGGGTGTGCTCAGCTCCGGCGACACAGTCCTGAACCCCGTGAAGGGCAAGAAGGAGCGCGTTGGCCGCATCCTGCAGATGCACTCCAACGACCGCAAGGAGATCAAAGAGGTCCGAGCCGGCGACATCGCCGCAGCAGTCGGACTCAAGGATGTGACGACGGGCGACACCCTGTGCGCGCTGGACAAGCCCATCACGCTGGAACGAATGGAGTTTCCGGAGCCCGTTATCTCCGTGGCGGTCGAGCCGAAGACCAAAGGCGATCAGGAGAAGATGGGTGTAGCGTTATCGAAGCTTGCGCAGGAAGACCCGTCCTTTCGTGTTCGCTCCGATGAGGAGTCCGGCCAGACCATCATTTCCGGGATGGGCGAGTTGCACCTGGAGATCATCGTCGACCGCATGAAGCGCGAGTTCAACGTCGAGGCTAACGTTGGGGCGCCGCAGGTCAGCTACCGCGAGACGATTCGGGCCAGTGTGGAGCAGGAAACAAAATTCGCCCGGCAGTCCGGCGGTCGCGGTCAGTACGGCCATGTCTACATCCGCTTGGAGCCGCAGGAGGCTGGTGCGGGCTATGAGTTCGTCAACCAGATCGTCGGCGGCGCCGTCCCCAAGGAGTACATCCCGGCAGTAGACAAGGGCATCCAGGAGGCCATGGCCAACGGCGTGGCATATGGTTTCCCGATGGTCGACGTCAAGGTAACGCTCTACGACGGCTCGTATCACGAGGTCGACTCGAGCGAAATGGCGTTCAAGATCGCGGGCTCCATGGCCCTGAAAGAGGGCTCCAGCAAAGCCAAGCCGGTGCTGCTCGAGCCGATCATGAAGGTCGAAGTAGTGACGCCCGAAGAGAACATGGGCGATGTCATGGGCGACCTGAACAGCCGTCGCGGCATGATTCAGGGCATGGAGGACGCGCCATCCGGCAAGGTCATTCGCGCCGAGGTCCCGCTCGCGTCCATGTTCGGCTACGCCACCGATCTGCGCTCTGCCACCCAAGGGCGCGCGACCTACAGTATGGAATTCGCCAAATACAGCGAAGTGCCGGCGAGCATCGCCGAAGCCGTGACCAAAAAGCAGTAACCGATTTCGACTCGAGGGTATAGGCCATGTCCAAAGAAAAATTCGAGCGCAAGAAGCCGCACGTCAACGTTGGCACGATTG
>NZ_JAIFKJ010000623.1 GCF_019695415.1 Thiohalocapsa sp. | reverse complement strand
AGCGGATGGTTTGCGGCGGCGGCGAGTGATTAAGACACGTAGAACCTGTTTCCCGTAAGCTGCGCGAGTCCGACTTGACCTTCTGACGGGAGATTCGATCCATGTTCAAGGCCCTCTGGGGCGACATCCAAACCGGGCGCCTGAAGCGCCTGCCCTTCCTCGGTTGGTACCTGGTGATCCTGGCGCTCGCCATGGTGCTGAGCTTTGCGCTGGGCGCCGTTATCGGTGCCGCCGAGCGCATGGCCGGTGGGGAGCCGATCGAGACCCAGGTGGCGCTGGGGGAGAGCTTAGGTCCCGTGGGGCTGATCGCCGTCGCCGCCGTCTTTGCGCTGTTGCTGCTGGGGCAGATGAACATCATGGCCAAGCGCTTGCGGGACATGGGCCTGCCGATGGCGTGGCTGCTGGTCCTCGGCTGGCTCCTCCTTGCCGGACTGGTGTCGTCCGCGGGTGGTGCGGTCCTGAGCGGTTTGCTGAGCGTGATTGTGCTTCTGGGGCTCCTATCGGTGCCCACCGGCGCGCTCCGCGGACGCGGTGCTGGCCCTGGGCAGCCTTGATGCAACACAGGAACAGCGGCTTTTGGGAAGCAAGCGCCGGCCCTGGAGCACGGGCGGAGCCCTAGTCGCTGTCTTTGCGTGCGCCGATGCCCCGCTCGCGGGCGAAGTCCAACATGCGTTGAATAGGCACCACCGCGCGCCGGCGGATGTCCTCCGGAATCTGGATTTCTTGATCATGCGTGCGCAGCACCTGCTCCAGATTCTGCAGCGCGTTCATGGCCATCCAGGGGCAGTGAGCGCAGCTCTCGCAGGTGGCGCCTTCGCCGGCGGTGGGGGCGGCGATGAGGTGCTTCTGCGGCGCCAGCTGATGCATTTTCCAGAAGATGCCCTCGTCGGTGGCGACGATGAACTCGTCGTTGGGCATGGTCTGGACGGCCTTGATGAGCTGGGTGGTGGAGCCGACCACGTCCGCCTGGTCGACGACCTCGTCCGGTGACTCCGGATGCACCAGCACCGCGGCGTCCGGGTGCAGGCGGCGCACCCGGTCCAGCGCGAACGCCTTGAACTCCTCGTGCACCACGCAGGCGCCGTCCCAGAGCAGCACGTCGGCGCCCGTCATGCGCTGCACATAGTGCCCGAGGTGCTTGTCGGGGGCCCAGAGAATCTTCTGCCCTTGGGCGTGCAGGTGCTCTACCACCGGCAGCGCGATGCTCGAAGTGACAACCCAGTCCGAGCGGGCCTTCACCTCGGCGCTGGTATTGGCGTAGACCACCACGGTGCGGTCCGGATGGGCGTCGCAGAATGCCGCGAATGCATCCGGCGGGCAGCCCTCATCCAGGGAGCAGGTGGCCTTCAGCGTCGGCATCAGCACGCGTTTTTCGGGATTGAGGATCTTCGCTGTCTCGCCCATGAAGCGCACGCCGCAGACGACCAGCGTTTCGGCATCGGATTCGGTGCCGAAGCGGGCCATTTCCAGTGAGTCCGCCACGTGACCGCCGGTCTCCTCGGCCAGGGCCTGGAGGTCGCCATCAACGTAGTAATGCGCCACCAGTACGGCCTTCTGCTCGGTGAGCAGCGTCTTGATGCGGTCCGTGAGCGCCGCCTTCTCGGCGGCACCGAGCGCCGGCCACTGCGGCTGCTTGGGCACCTGCATGCGGTCCCGGGCTAGGGTACTGAGGTCGGGGTTCTCGGTGGCGGTTGTCATGGCGGGGCTCCGTGCGGGCGTTGCCGCGGGTCACTTGAGGTAGGCCACGCGCTCGCGGTCGGTAAGCCGATAGAGCCGGGCAGGGCGATGGCTGCCCTGGCGACGCATCTCGCCCGTGCCCTCGATCTGCGCGAGCGCGAGTGCCCATTTGCGGAAGTTGCGCTTGTCGAGCTCGGCGTCAAGCAGGGTCTCGTAGACGCGCTGCAGCTCGCCGAGGGTGAAGGTGTCCGGCAGGAACTGGAACGCAATGGTGGAGTAATCCAGCTTTGCCAGCAGCCTGCGGTGAGCAGTGGCGATGATGTCGGCGTGGTCGAAGGCCAGATTGGGCAGGGCATCCAGCCGGAACCACTGGGCCTCTGCGGCGTCGTCGCCGGCCTTGACGGTACGCTGCCCGGCCGGCGCCAGAGCTAGGTAGGCGACGCTCACCACCCGCTCCCGCGGGTCGCGCCCGACGGCGCCGAAGGTGTACAGCTGCTCCAAGTAGAGCCCGCTGACGCCGGTCTCCTCGGCGAGCTCGCGGGCAGCGCAGGTATCCAGGTCCTCGTCGATATCGAGGAATCCGCCGGGCAACGCCCAGGCGCCGGCGAAGGGTGGGTTGCCGCGCCGGATCAAGAGCAGCTCCAGCGCGTCATCGCAGATGCCGAATACCGCCACGTCCGTCGTGACCGCCGGATGCGGGTGGGCATAACAGTAAGGCTCTGCTTGCGACATCGGGATACACACTGGCGCAACACGCCGGACGGTCGCTTCAAGGAACAGTTTAGCCAACGCGGAAGTCGGTGTCGGCAGCAACGGCCCACCCCTCGCCAGTTGAAGATCGCGTGGAGCGGTCAGTTGCGCTTTCTTGGATAATGTCCACGTCCCGCGGTCGCAGGCGCCACCACGAAGGCCGGTTTTCGTCATGCACACACGTCATCTCGTCGGCGGACTTTTTATCCTCGGCTTCGATGGGACTGCCGTAGACGCGGCGCTGGCCGAGACGATTCGGCGCTGGCGCCCAGCGGGATTCATCCTGTTCCGCCGTAATATTGGCACGCCGGTGCAGCTGGCGACGCTCTGTCGAGACCTACGTGCGCTGTACCCGCCGGACCAGCCGCCCCTCATCAGTGTCGACCAGGAGGGAGGGCGAGTGGCCCGCCTGCGCGCACCCTTCACCGAGCTGCCGGCGGCGCGGGTGCTCGGGAAGCTCTACGAGCGCAGCGGCTCCTTGGAGCTGGTGCGCCGCGCAGCCGAGGTGACCGCTGCTGAGCTCACCGCCGTGGGCGTCAATTTCAACTTTGCCCCGGTGCTGGATGTCGACAGCAATCCGGCGAATCCGATCATCGGCGACCGGGCCTACGCCCAGACGCCGGAGATTGTGTCGGCGGTCGCCCGTGAGGTCATCGTCACCTATCAGCGCCGCGGTCTCATGGCGTGCGGCAAGCACTTCCCCGGGCACGGCGACACGGCCGCGGACTCGCATCTGGAACTGCCGCTGGTGCCGCGGGACCGTGAATCGCTGGAGGACATCGAGCTGCCGCCCTTCCGCGATGCAGCGGCGGCCGGGGTGGCCGCGCTCATGACGGCCCATGTGCTCTATCCGGCGCTGGACCCGGATTGGCCCGCCACCCTGTCGCGACCCATCCTCACCGAGCTGTTGCGCGATGAAATGGGCTTTGAGGGCCTCATCGTGACCGACAACATGGAGATGCGCGGCGTCTGGGGCCGCTGGCCGGCGGCCGAGCTGACGCGCCGCGCCGTGGGCGCCGGCTGCGACTTGTTCATCGGCGGCGGCGGCGGGTTGGATGGCCGCCACCCGCAGACCGACATCCAGTTTGCGCTGATGGAGGCGCTGGCGGCGCAGATCGCGGCCGGGGAGGTGCCGCGTGCGCGGGTCGCGGCGTCGCTGGCCCGCACCCCCCGGGCCACCGCGCCCCGCCCGGGGCGCCCGCCGGGCCACCCCCCCCACACCGCGC
>NZ_JAIFKJ010000306.1 GCF_019695415.1 Thiohalocapsa sp. | reverse complement strand
CCCCGGCGCTCAGCCCGCCTCGGCGACGATGGGCTCGATACTGATCTCCACCCGTCGGTTCAGCGTGCGGCCGTAATCCGTGTCGTTGGTGGCAATGGGCCTGAGCTCGCCATAGCCAGCGCTGCTCAGCCGCTGTGGAATCACCTGCTCGGCCAACAAGTAGGATTCCACCGCCCCCGCACGCCGCTCGGACAGCGCCTGGTTGTAGGCATCCGACCCGGTATCGTCCGTGTGGCCGGCGATATCGAGTCGCGTCTTGCCATATTTGTTCACGATGGCGCTGATCTTGTCCATGGTGCTGTAGAAGCCTGGCTTGATCTCGGCGGAGTCCACGTCGAAGGCAGTGCTGCTGGTCATGCCTACCAGCAGACCATGGTTCGGCAGCTCCTCGATGCGGATGTCGCCGCGGGCGATCTCGTCCGCCAACGCACGCTCGAAGTCCTTGCGCTGCCGTTCCATGTAACTGCCCACAAGACCGCCGGCGATGGCGCCGCCGACCGCGCCGATGAGCGCGCCCTTGCCGGCATCCGCGCTGCGCGAGCCGAGCAGCGCCCCCGCTGCGGCACCTGCGGCCGCGCCAATGGCAACCCCCGCCTCCGACTCCGTGAGCGGGCGGCGGTTGCCGAATTCGTCGGTCGCACAGCCGGCGACGACCATGCTCGCGGCGACGAGAAAGACGGCGCCGCCGCGGGCAGACGGGTGCAGCCGACGGACTCCGATAAACTTCACGATTGCAGACCTCCTTACAGTCGGTGACAGGCTCGGGCAGCAGGGCCCCGGCAATCATATCAGCGGCCGCGGTTGCTCTGGTTCGCGGGACTTGTGATGCCCGCGCCTTTGCTCAATCTCACCACGCTCAGAGAGAGACCGTCGCAAAGAGCAACGCCTTGCCGACGCACATGCCCACGCACCGCCGACAATCCCAACCGTTGTCCAGCCTCCTGCTGAATATTGGCCTGTTCCAAGGGTGCTGGCTCATTTGTGTGCTGGGTGGCGCCAACGGCTTGCCCTGGCTCGGTCTGTTTGCCGCGGCGGCGGTGGTGTGGGCCCACCTGCGGGCGGCGCCCCGGCCCCGACGGGAGGCGTTGCTGATTACCGCCGCCGCCGCTCTGGGCGCTTTCTGGGACGGCCAGATCGCGGGCCACGGCTGGGTGGCTTACACCGGCGGCACACCGGCACGCTGGCTGCCGCCGCTTTGGATCATCGCCATGTGGGCGTCCTTCGCGACGCTCCTTAACCGATCGCTGCGCTTCCTGCACGGGCGCTACGGCCTCGCGCTCGTCACCGGCGGCCTGCTCGCTCCAATCGCGTACGCCGCAGGTGCGGCCCTCGGCGCCGCCACCTTCCCGGACAAAACGGTGGCGATGCTCGCCAGCGGCGGAGGCTGGGCCTTACTGCTGCCGGTGCTGGTGGCACTCGCGGCGCGGTGGGACGGCTTCGCGGCCGCCCCGTACCCCACCGCGGCAGACGCCCAGCGGGACTCCGCGGAGACGGTGCGGGGTGTTTGATATCCAAATCTACTCCGCCGGGCTGGCGACAGCGCTCGGCATGGCCGTCGTCGCATGGCTGCTGAGCATTCCCCGGCGCGATGTCAGCAGCGCAGACGCCCTGTGGTCGCTCTTGTTCATGGCGATGACGCTGGTCTATGTGGTCCAGTCGCCAAACGTTACCGAACGGGCGCACCTGCTGCTCTTCGTCGTCACCGTCTGGGCAGTGCGGCTGTCGGTGTTCATCACGTTGCGACAGTGGGGGGAGCCCGAGGATCGTCATTACCGGGCCATCCGCGCCGAGCACGGGCCAAGCTTTGCTTACAAGAGCTTTTACTTGGTGTTCGCCCTGCAGGCCATCCTTGCCTGGATCATCTCGCTGCCGCTCCTTGGCGCCGTGCTCGGTGCCGCACCGCTTGGCTGGCTCGATGCCATTGCCGTGGCGCTTTGGCTGCTTGGATTCGGTTTCGAGGCCATCGGCGACCAGCAGCTTGCACGCTTCAAGACTGACCCGGCCAATCGGGGCAAGGTGCTCGACACCGGCCTCTGGCGCTACACCCGCCACCCGAACTACTTCGGCGAAGCGTGCATCTGGTGGGCCTTTTACCTGTTCGCCCTCGCCGCCGGCGCGTGGTGGACCATCATCGGCCCCATCCTGATGACCTATTTGCTCCTGCGCGTCTCCGGCGTGGCCCTGCTGGAGCAGGACATGCGCCATCGCCGCCCCACCTACCAGGATTACATCCACCGCACCAACGCCTTTTTTCCCGGGCCGCCCAAGGCGGCGGCAAACGCGTGACCTAACCCATCAGCCCCGCCCCCGGCGCGGGCCCAAAACCTTGAGGACTGACCATGCCCCAGACCAAGACCTTCGCCAAGGGCAGCGCCCTGATCGCCTGCGTCATGTTGCTCGCGGGACTGATGCTCGCAACCACAGCCGCCGCCGAACAGCTGCGTTTCCAGGTGTATCTGGACGACCGTCCCATCGGTGAGCACAGCTTCCGCATCGCAGACAGCGGTGGCACCACCCGTGTGACGAGCCGCGCCGCCTTCGATGTGGATTTTCTGTTCATCAACGCCTACCGCTATCGGCACACCAGCAACGAGGTCTTCCGCAACGGTTGCCTCACGGACATCGATGCCACCACCGACGATAACGGCACACGCTACGCGGTCAACGGCGAGGCCTTGGGCGAGGCGTTCCGGATCGAGGCGGGTGATGAAGTCGAGCGCGCCGACGGCTGCGTGAAGACCTTCACGTATTGGGACAAGGCGTTCCTGTCCAAGCGCCGCCTGCTCAACCCGCAAACGGGCGAGTTGGAGCAAGTGCGCGTCCAATCCAAAGGGCGCGACACCATCGAAGTGGAGAACGGCGAATCCGTCCCCGCTGAGCGCTATGCCCTGCGCACCGACGAGCTCACCATCGACCTCTGGTACAACGACGACCTCGGCTGGGTCGGCCTCGAGAGCGACACCGGCAAGGGTAAGCGCATCATCTATCGGCGGGTCATGTGATGCGATCTGCTCTGCAACCACTGCCGCGGGCCGTAATCGTGCTCGCGACAGCGCTCATGATGTTTCAGATCACAGCCTGTGTGGAAGACGGAGGCGAGCCGATGGAAACCGTGTCTTATGTCGACCTCAAGCGCTTCATGGGTGATTGGTATGTGGTGGCCAACATCCCGACCTTTGTCGAGAAAGACGCCTACAACCCCATCGAGCGCTACAAGCTCAACCCGGACGGGACCATCGCTACCACCTTCACCTTCAACAAGGGCAGCTTCGACGGGCCGCTCAAGACCTACCAGCCGAAGGGCTTCGTGCTGGACAAAGAGACCAACGCCCACTGGGGTATGCAGTTCATTTGGCCCATCAAGGGCGACTTCCGCATCATCTATCTGGATGACGACTACCAGACCACCGTTATCGGCCGCGCAAAGCGCGACTACGTCTGGGTCATGAAGCGCACGCCGACCTTCACCGATGCAGAGTACGAGAAGATGCAGAACTTCATCGAATCCGTCGGCTACGACGCGAGCAAGCTGCAGCGCCCACCGCACGAGACCGGCTAAGTTTCCGCTGGATCGGCCTCTGGCCGCGACGCTGCGCACACCGCGTTGCCTATGGTCTCACGGGAGGCCATGCCGCCCCCAAAACGGCCCGCCCGGAAG
>NZ_JAIFKJ010000340.1 GCF_019695415.1 Thiohalocapsa sp. | reverse complement strand
ATGGCCGCCGCGGCGGGCCTCGCCGTCACCTTGGTGCCGGTGCTCATGGGCTATCTGGTGCGCGGGCGCATCCCGGCCGAGCACAAGAACCCGCTGAACCGCTTCCTGATCTGGCTGTACCGGCCCTTCCTGCGCGCGGTGCTGTGGCTGCCGCGCACCACCATCGTCGTCTCCATCCTGGTGATGGCGAGCATGCTCATCCCGCTGGCGGGTGTCGGCGGGCTGCTGGAGCCGCTCAAGTGGCCGTTCCAGGCGGCGGGCGCCGTGTCGTCACTAGTGGCCCAACCGGGGGCAGGCGACGGCGCGGTCGACGCCGCGCGAGCGGATGGGCAAGGCGGCGGCGCCATCGAGGTCATCGAGGGCTGGCAGGCGGGGCTCGCCAATGCCTGGCGGGAGACCTTCCGCGGCGTGCCCGTGTTGGAGAACTGGCACCGGGGCCTGGGCTCCGAGTTCATGCCGGACCTCTACGAAGGCGACCTGATGTACATGCCCACCACGCTGCCGGGCCTGTCCATCGGCAAGGCGCAGGAGCTGCTGCAGCAGACCGACCGGCTCATCGCCAGCCTGCCGGAGGTGGAGCGGGTGTTCGGCAAGATCGGCCGCGCGGACACGGCCACGGACCCGGCGCCGCTCACCATGATCGAGACGGTCATCCAGCTCAAGCCCGAGTCCGAATGGCGCCCAGGAATGACCGTGGACAAGCTTATCGACGAGCTGGACGCCACCGTGGACCTGCCCGGCGTCACCAACGCCTGGGTCATGCCCATCAAGACCCGCATCGACATGCTCGCCACCGGCATCAAGACGCCGGTGGGCGTGAAGATCGCAGGGCCAGACCTCGACGTCATCGAGCGCATCGGCGAGGACGTGGAGCGCGCCGTGCTCAAGGTGGCGGGCACCACCTCCGCCTTCTCGGAGCGCGTCGCCGGCGGGCGTTATGTGGAGATCCGCCCGGACCGCCTGGCGGCAGCCCGCGTAGGTCTCAACGTCAGCGACATCAACAGCCTGGTGGCCGCGGCCATCGGCGGCATCAACGTGAGCCGCACCGTGGAAGGACTGGAGCGCTATCCCATCAACATCCGCTTTCCCCGCGAGCAGCGCGACGACGTGCAGAAGCTGCGCGAGCTCCCCATCGTCACCCCCACCGGCGCCCAGGTGCCGCTGGCCCAGGTGGCAGAGGTCGAGATCGTGGACGGCGCGCCCATGCTGAAGAGCGAGAACGCGCGCCTGAACGGCTGGACATTCGTGGACATCCGCGACCGGGACCTGGGCAGCTGGATCGCGGAAGCGCGCCAGGTGGTGCGCGACGAGGTAGACCTGCCGGCGGGCTACTCGCTCACCTGGTCCGGGCAGTACGAGTACATGGCCCGCGCCCAGGAGCGCCTGAATCAGGTCGTCCCGCTGACGCTCGCCATCATCTTCATCCTGCTCTACATGACCTTTCGCAGCACCGTCGAGGCGCTGATGGTGATGCTGTCCCTGCCCTTCGCCCTGGTGGGCGGCTTCTGGCTGGTGTACCTGCTGGGCTACAACCTGTCCATCGCCGTCGCCGTCGGCTTCATCGCGCTCGCCGGCGTCGCCGCCGAATTCGGCGTGGTCATGCTGGTGTACCTGGACAACGCGCTCAAGCAGTGGTCCCGCGAGGGGCGGCTTGCGACCCGCGACGACCTGAAGGCCGCCATCGAAGAGGGCGCCGTGCTGCGCATCCGCCCCAAGGCGATGACGGTGGCCACCATCTTCGCTGGCCTGCTGCCCATCATGCTGCTGGGCGGCGTCGGCTCCGAGGTCATGCAGCCCATCGCCGCACCCATGGTGGGCGGCATGATCACCGCCCCGCTGCTGAGTCTCTTCGTGCTGCCGGCGATCTATCTACTCTGGCGCCAGCGGGCGCTGGAGCATGGGCACTCGCCGGCGCCCGTGCCGCCACAACCCGCGGCGCCGGAGACCGGCTCAGCTGCCGAGTCTGCTGCGGCACCCTCGCCGACCTCCGTCTGAAGAGATCCAAGTCCCGAATGCCATCGGCACATCAACGCCTGCGACTCGGGCTCAAACACGGGTCTTAGCTTGACGTCTGTCAAGCAACGAGCAAGCGCCCCGTCTTTTTTGCGATGGCGCAGTCACAAAACCGACCCGGGCCGGTTAGCGTACGCGGTGCCGACGCACCGGCCGCTGACAGACAACCGGATGAACTGCCGCAGCCGAGTCACGCAACCGCACCGAGCCCCATGCGATGCCCAGCGAAGCGCCTACATCCAGACAACGCCGCGACTTCCTAACGGGCCTTGCCAAGACCGCAGCGAGCGTCGGGCTCATCGGTTTGGGGTTAGGACTCTACAGCCAGCGTGCGTCGAGCCTGCCGGCCTGGGCGCTGCGCCCGCCTGGCGCGCGGCCGGAAGACGACTTCGACGGCACCTGCATCCGCTGTGGGCTCTGTGTGCGGGACTGCCCTTTCGACATGTTGCACTTGGCCCGGCTCGGGCAGGACATCCCGACGGGCACACCCTATTTCATCGCCCGTGAGGCCGGCTGCGAGATGTGCGAGGACATTCCCTGCGTCAAGGCCTGCCCGACGCAGGCGCTGGACCACAGCCTCACGGACATCAACGACGCCGACATGGGCCTCGCCATCGTCAGCGACCAACAGGCCTGCATCGCTTTCCACGGCCTGCGCTGTGACGTCTGCTTCGAGATCTGTCCGATCCGCGAGGAGGCTATCACGCTGGAGTATCGGCCCAGCGCGGGCGCCGGCGGGCATGACCTGGTGATCCCGGTGGTGCATCCCGATCGCTGCACAGGCTGCGGCAAGTGCGAGGAGGCGTGCATCTTGGAAGAGGCCGCCATCAAGGTCCTGCCGCGGCACCTACTTCAGGGCGCGCTCGGCGCGCACTACCCGCTGGTCTGGAACGCTCAACAGCGCGAAGGGGGCGCCTCGGTCGCCCTCGACGCTGCGCACCGCACAACCCCTGCGACCGCACTGCGCACCCTGAGCTCCCCCACGACCTGAGCCAGCAATGACCGGGCCCCTCCTCCCATCCGCACCGCCCGCCAAACCCTGGCTCAAGCGCCACCGCTGGCTGCTGCTGCGCAGGTTCAACCAGCTCGGCATCCTGGCCATGTTCATCCTGCCTCCGGTGTTCGGCGGCTCGTTGGTGACGGGTACTCTGTCCTCCAGTATGACGCTGGACATCCTGCCGCTCACAGACCCGCTGCTGCTGACCCAGTCCATGCTCTCGGGCGGTTGGCCCGCGTTGACGGGCATCGTCGGTGCCGGGCTGGTGCTCATGTTCTACGCCGTACTCGGCGGGCGGGTGTTTTGTTCCTGGGTGTGCCCGGTGAATATGCTGACCGACTTCGCCGCCTGGCTCAGGCGGCGGCTCGGCCTGCGCAGCGGCGCGCGCTTATCACGAAGCCTTCGTTGGTGGCTGCTCGGCCTGGTGCTGCTGCTGCCCGTCGTCACCGGGGCCATGGTCTGGGAGTACGTCAATCCGGTGTCCATGCTGCATCGGGGCCTGATCTTCGGGTTCGGGTACGCCTGGTTGATCCTCGCGGCCGTGTTTCTCTACGATCTGCTCATCGTCCCCCGCGGCTGGTGCGGGCACCTCTGCCCGGTGGGCGCCTGCTATGCGGCCATTGGCGCCGCCGCGCCGGTGCACATCACCGCCCTACGGCGGGATCAGTGTGACGACTGCATGGACTGCTTCTCGATCTGCCCCGAGCCACAGGTGATCAAGCCGGCGTTGAAAGGCGCAGCCGTTGGGCGTGGACCCATCATCGACAGCATCGACTGCACCAAGTGCGGGCGGTGCGTCGAGGTCTGCGACCGGGAGGTGTTCGGCCTCGCGCTCGGGCGGGTGCGCTCAGACGGCTTCGGAGCCGCACCTACTGTAGGATGATCACTACGCACCCTGCCCGTTTGTTCGCGCTGACTCCGCGCTGAATCCCCCACAAAGCCCGCATGTTTCGGTGAGAACCGGCAGCGCACGCACGGTTGTGCGAAACGGTTAACATTCACATCTTCAGCCACCACGGTGATCGCGGCCGAGCGCGCAACCAGCCGCATCCCTACCGTCTCCGAGCAAGCCGTCTCCGCCAGGTCATGTCCGAACAACAATCCCAACTCATCGACCGTTTCGGCCGGCACATCACCTATGTGCGTCTGTCGGTCACCGACCGCTGCGATCTCCGTTGTGTCTACTGCATGGCCGAGGATATGACCTTCCTGCCGCGGGCGCAGGTGCTCACCCTGGAGGAAATCGCCCGCCTCGGGCGCTGCTTCAGCGAGCTCGGCGTCACCAAGCTGCGGGTCACCGGCGGCGAGCCGCTGGTGCGGCGCAACGTCGTCTGGCTGTTCGAGCAGCTGGGCGCCCTGCCCGGCATCCGGGACCTGACGCTCACCACCAACGGCACCCAGTTGCCGAAGTACGCGCAGACGCTGAAGGATGCCGGCGTCACCCGCATCAACATCAGCCTGGACTCGCTGAAGCCCGATCGCTTCCGCGCCATCACCCGCAAGGGCGAGCTGGATAAGGTCTTGGCCGGCATCGATGCCGCATTGGACGCCGGCTTCGAGCGCGTCAAGCTCAACAGCGTCGTGCTCAAACACCGCAACCACGACGAGGTCTGCGACCTGGTGCAGTTCGCGCTGGACCGCGGCATGGACCTGAGCTTCATCGAAGAGATGCCGCTTGGGGTCATCGGCGACCACGACCGCGCGGAGGCCTTCTACGCCAGCGACGAGATCCGCCGGGATCTCGCGAAGCGCTTCGAGCTCATTCCGACGACAGAGACCACCGGCGGCCCGTCGCGCTACTGGCGCGTCGCCGGCAGCGACAACCGCATCGGCTTCATCTCCCCGCACAGCCACAACTTCTGCGGCGACTGCAACCGTGTGCGCGTCACCGCCGAGGGCCGGCTGTTGCTCTGCCTGGGCCAGGAGTTCTCTACCGACCTGCGCCGCGCGCTGCGCGCGAACCCCACCGACGACGAGCGAGTCAAGCAGTCCATCCGCCAGGCCATGTCCATCAAGCCCCGCGGGCACGATTTCGACCTGACCGAGCAGCCGATCATCTTCCGGCATATGAATGCCACGGGCGGCTGACGCTCGCTTGTACAGAGGCGTGACCGGAACACTAGCTCGATTGGGCGCTTCACAAGCTGATGGCCACTGAGAGCCATCTAGCGCGCATCAAGCGCGGCGCACCCGCGGGACCGTGCCAAGCAGCACACGAAGCTCGAGGGGCGTATCCTGGGCGAGGCGCGACCCCAGCTTGCGGGTAGACTCGCACTCTGGACCTTGCCAGCACCGCCCGCATCGCCACCATGACCCAACGCGTCTCCCTGTCCCGCGCGGCCCGCCTCGCCGGCGTTACCCGAGCCGAGCTGCAGCGGCGTATCCGCAAGGGGGAGCTCGCCACCTTCGAGGGCGAGCTCGACATCGCCGATCTGCTGCGGGTCTACCCGAGCGTGACCTTGGAGAAGACCGGCAAGCTGGAGCAGGTGGAGCGTATCAAGGCTGATGCTCTGCCCCGCAGCCACGACGGCGACACCACATTGCCAAGCCCTGAGGTGCTGGTGGCGCGCATCCGCTCCCTGGGCGAGGCGCTGGCCCAAAAGGTTGCCCAGGCCGACGCCCAAAGCGCGCTGCTCGACGAGCTGCGGCAGCAGCTCGCAGAGGACGCGGCGCCCGCCGGCCTCCTGCCCTGGCTCGACGAGCGCCGCCAAGAGATCGACGCCCTGCAACCGGAGGACAGCCGCGCCAAGCTGTTCGCGAAAGACACCTTCCTACGCCTCATGTCCGCCAGCATCAAGATCATCCCGAGCGGCCACGAGTTCTTCGTGGACGGCACCGAATCCATCCTGGAGGCCGCGGTGCGTGCCGGCGTGCGCCTGGGCTATGGCTGTGCGAGCGGCAACTGCGGCGAGTGCAAGGCGCGGGTGATCTCGGGGGAGGTGACGCGCATCGCCGACCACGACTATGTGCTCTCCGAGCGCGAGAAGCAGATGGGCTACATGCTCACCTGCTGCAACACGGCGGTCACAGACGTGGTGTTGGAGGCCTCCGAAGCCCGCACCACCGCGGACCTTCCGCAGCAGGACATCCGTGCCCAGATCCGCAAGCTGGAGGCCGAGGGCGACGACCTGCTGTTGCTCCATGTGCAGACGCCACGTACCCAAACGCTGCGATTCATGGCGGGCCAGCGCGCACTGCTCAGCCTCGAGGACGGCTCGACACGGGAGCTGCCAATCGCCTCATGCCCCTGCAACGGGCGAAACCTGCAGTTCTCGGTGCGTCGCGGCGACGACGCCTTCGGCGCTTATCTGTTCGAGCAGCGACCGACCCGGGAGATGATCCGGGTGCAGGGCCCAACGGGGAAGTTCGTTCTGGACGAGACCTCTAGCGAGGCCGCCGTGTTCATCGCCATCGGCGACGGCATCGCGCCCATCAAGAGCTTGATCGAGCACGCGATCTCCATCGACCGCATCGAGGCCTTCCATCTGTATTGGACTGTGGACCGACCCGATGGGCACTACCACCAGCGCTGGTGTCGGGCCCTCAAGGAGACGCTCGACAACTTCGCTTTCACGCCGTTGGTAGGTGCCGGTACCGACGACCTTCTGGCGATGTTGCGTGCCGATCTGCCGACACCCGAAGACCTGCGTTACTACATCGCCGGGCCGACGGCAGCGGTGGATGCGCTCTCGCGGGCGCTCGCCACCACCGAGATCACTGCCGAACATATCCGAGTCGAAGGGCTCGACTGAGCCCGGCGCCGTCCGGCGGGAGGCTCAGCCGCGCTGTGCTGGGCTCGATATGGATGTGGCCTGACCGTTGCCCGTCGAGGCACGCGCGCTGCAAAGGCTTAGGCGGCAGCCGCCGGGGGGCGGCTCTGCCGCGGCGGCAGAAACACCGTGCCCTTGCCGAAGCGGTTGATGGCCTCGTTGCGCACCCAGGTCGGCGCGTCTCCATACAGGCGCAGGTAGGTGAAGCCGCAGTCGCCGCGCTCGATGCTGGCGACCCAATGGGTGAAGTTTTCATTCTCGTGCATGGCCACTCCTCCGCCGCCCTGGCGGACGGAACATTTTGTTATCCAATCTTGACGAAAACGTCGGCGCGGCCTGGCCCTGCCGGCAAGCGCCCCGATAACTCTAACTCTATCCGACAATGCCCGCGTTCGCTTGATCCCTTGCGTCCGCAGGGCGGCTTACCTCCGGCAAAATGGGGCGGAGCCCCCGAAGCCACCGGCGCCGCAGCCGACAAACCACGATGAGCCCAGCGCCGTCCTCAGAGCACTGCATGGCCAACGCCCCGCACGATCAACGCCCCATCGAGCTTGTCTGGCTGAAGCGCGACCTGCGCCTGCGCGACCATGCGCCACTCGCCGAAGCGGCAAGGCACGGACCCGTGCTCTGCGTCTATGTCTACGAGCCGGAGCTCATGACACATCCGACGACGCACGCATCGCACCTGGCATTCATCAACGCCTCGCTCATCGAGCTGGACGGGCTTCTGCGCGAGCGCGGCGGCGGGCTCATCACCCGCACCGGTAACCTGCCCGAGGTCTTTGACCAACTGCATGCCGAACGACCCATCGCACGGCTTTGGAGCCACGAGGAGACAGGCCTCGGCATCACCTACGAGCGCGACAAGCGGGTCAAGCGCTGGGCGCGCGAGCAGGGCATCGCGTGGATCGAGCTGCCGAACCACGGTGTATTCCGGCCGCTCACGGACCGTGACGGCTGGTCCGCCCGCTGGCGGCGGCGGATGGCCGAGCCGGTGCGTGCGGCGCCGGAGCAAATCCAGGGGGTGCGGGACGTACCGAGCGCCGGCATCCCCAGCCCCGCCGACCTCGGCGTCGCCGGTGAGGTGCGGCCCGAGGCCGTGGCTGCGGGTATCAGCACGGGGCACTCCGTGCTAGCGGACTTCCTCGCGCAGCGCTCACGGAGCTATCAGGGCGACATCTCCAGCCCAGTCACCGCCTGGTCCGGCAGCAGTCGCCTGAGTCCGCATCTGGCTTGGGGCAATGTGTCCATACGCGAGGTTTACCAGGCCACCGCTGCTCGGATCGCCCAGCTCAAGGCCATGCCGGACCGGGAAGCCAAGGATTGGGCCAAGTCTTTGGGCTCATTCGCCAAGCGCCTGCACTGGCACTGTCACTTCATCCAGAAGCTCGAAGACCAGCCCGATATCGAGTACCGCAATCTGAGCCGCGCCTGCGACGGGCTGCGGGACGAGCGCGCCGACGAGGCCCTGCTGGACGCCTGGCGCTTTGGTCAGACCGGCTATCCCATGGTGGATGCCTGCATGCGCGCACTGGCCGCCGGCGGCTGGATCAATTTCCGCATGCGCGCCATGCTCATGAGCTTTGCAAGCTATCACCTCTGGCAACACTGGCGCGAGCCTGCGCTGCATCTGGCGCGCTTGTTCCTGGACTTCGAGCCTGGCATTCACTTCAGCCAAGTGCAGATGCAATCCGGCACCACGGGCATCAACGCCGTGCGCATCTACTCGCCGGTGAAACAGGTGCGCGACCACGACCCCCAGGGGGCATTCATCCGCCGCTGGTGTCCGGAGCTGGAACTGGTGCCAGCCGACTACCTACCGCGCCCGGAGACCATGCCAGTGCACATCCAGCACGCCGCGGGCTGCGTCATCGGCCGCGACTACCCGGCGCCCATCGTCGATAACGGCAAGGCATGGTTCCGCGCCCGCCAGCGCATGGGGGCCCTGCGCGCACGCGCGGAGTCCCGCAGCGAGGCACGCAGCATTCAGCGCCGCCACGGCAGCCGTAAGCGCCCGGAGCGCTTTCCAACGGCGCGCTGATACCAGCGGTTAGATCTATGCTTTGGGAGCGGACCGAACATGCTCGCCACCGGGCCGAAGCCACCCTGATGCACGGCTCCCGGCCGCAGCGGGCCCGCGTGTCGGCAACGCCACAGGGCAGGAGGTCATCCGATGATCGAACGACTGAGCGGTCTCCCCGACAACGTCCTGGGCTTCAGCGCCCACGGGCAAGTGACGGCCGCAGACTATGAGGAGCACGTGATGCCGGCGGTGGACGAGGCACTCACGAGCCACGAGAAAGTCCGGCTGTTGTACCAGCTGGGCGAGGATTTCGACGGCTTCGACGCCGGCGCCTTCTGGGAAGACGCCAAAGTCGGCTTGAGCCACCTCGCCGCCTGGGAGCGCATCGCGCTGGTGACAGACGTGGGCTGGCTGCGCAGCGCCGCCAAGGCCATGGGCTTCATGATGCCGGGCGAGGTGCGCGTGTACTCGAACGCCGAGCTGGATTCCGCGCGCAATTGGCTGGTGAGCTGAGCCGCCGCTGCGCCGACCAGCAGCGTCGGCCGCGCGGACAGCGCGGCTTCAACCGAAAGCTGTCAGCTGCGCTTTCTTTAAGCCTCTCGCGCCTCGAGCCCCACCAGCTCCGCACTGAGACGCCACAGCTCAGCGTTCGCGGCCGGGTCGTTCGCCTGATCCGGGGCGCGGATGCGCTTGCGGTCGCCGAAGTACTCTCCGCTGACGCCGGCCACGTCCGCCGCCGTCAGCAGATAGAGCACCCGCTCGGCGGCCCGCTCGGGCTTGGGCAGGGCCCAGCCCAGGGTCTTGGCGAAGAGCTTCAGCGCCCAGTTCTGAGCGCCGTCGGTACCGCCGAGATTGGACAGGAAGACGCCTGGAAAGACGCAGTTGACCGTCACGCCTGTGCCTCTCAGACGCCTGGCGAGCTCGCGGGTGAAGTGGATGTTGCCGAGCTTCGCCTCGCCATAGGCAGCCATCATGCGGTACGGTCGCCGCTCCCAGCTCAGATCTGAAAAATCCATGGCCGTGTCGATCTTGGTGCCGACGTTGACGATGCGCGCACCACGCCCCTGTCCGGCCCCGGCCTGGAGCAGGTCCAGCAGCAGGTTCGTGAGCAGGAAGGGACCCAGATGATCCACGGCGAGGGTGCGCTCGATGCCGTCCACCGTCAGCCCCCGCTCGGCGAAGGCGGTGCCGGCGTTGTTCACGAGCAGATGCAGCGCCTCTGTGCGCGCGTGGACCTCGGCGGCCGCGGCGCGGATGTCCGCCTGGGAGGCAAGGTCGCAGACCAGGAGCTCCACTCGGTCGTGACCGGCTTCCTGCACAATGGCCGTGCGCGCCTCCGCGCCCCGCTCGGCGCTGCGGCAGAGCAGCAAAACCCTTGCCCCATCCTTGGCCAACGCCGTCGCCACAGCCCGGCCGAGTCCCGAGTTAGCGCCTGTGACCAGTGCAGTGCTGCCCGTGAGCGCCATATCCAACCTCCCGCACCAAAAGATACCGGTGGCGCCTGTTGCCACCATTGTCCGTTACATGGCGGCGAACCATTGGGCAGCGCAATGGCGCCAAAGACGGTTTTGGGCAAGATACCAATGCTGACGTGCGCCCTCTCCCGCTTGGCAACGCCGGCCCGCTCGCGGATCATGCGCGCTGCCACCGGTTTTTATCCACGAGGACGACGGATCACGCAGGCATGACCGATTCACCGGATCCAAACGAACGCGACCGCAACCAGGGGGACGACCCCGACCTCGCGGGCTTTCTGCACAGCGAGTACCCGCGACGGCCCACCGAGCCTGATCCCACCGACTCGCTGCGTCGGCCGCCGCCACCGCCGGGCGACCCAGGCGACACAAGCACCGCCCCAGAGGCCGGCGGCAACATGCGTGACATGGAGAAATCCTTGGTTGATCGCATCGCCGACGTAGACGACGACCGCCGGCGCACCGCCATCCAACTGCGCAAGGCGCTGGAAACGCATCGCGACGAGATCCGCGCCCAGCGCCGGCGCGACCACAACGCGCTGCTGGCGCTCAGCGGCATCGGCATCATCCTGCTGGCGGCGGTGCTGCTGCTGTTCTCCCAGCTTCTCCAGACCCGCGACGCCCTTGACGCGCGCCTGTCGCAACTGGAGAGCTCGGCCACCGCATCGGCGGCCGGCGCCGGCCCCGGAGAAGGCCCGGCGACCTCCAATCAGCAGGCGGATACGGCCAGCGAGCCGCCCGTCGAGGAGGTCGACGAGCTTGCCGATGCCATCGAGGCCATCGGCGACCGGCTGACGGCGCTGGAAGGGAGGCTGCAGCGCCTGTCGGAAAACCAGGCTGCCGCCGGCGCCGGCACGGACGGCACAGCGGCTGTCGGCAGCGGCGATCGAGCGGCCGAGATCGGTGCCGCAGAAACCCGTCTTGAGCAAAAGCTGGCGGCCCTGGGGTCGGAGGTCAATGACCTGCGGGGGCGGCTCGACACAGATGCACAAGCCGCCACACGCGCTGCGGCGCAAAGTAGCGGCGCCGGTGCAGACGCCAACGCTGCGGGCCCCAGCCTGACGACGGAAGTCCGCACCATCGCCCTGCAACTGGCAGGCTTTCCGAGCCGCTCCGCCATCGACCGCTTCATCGCCCGGCACGACCTGCCCAAGCAGGTCTACCTCAGGGTGGATACCTGGCGCGGAGGCTCATGGTACGGGCTGGTCCACAGCCTGCACCCGGATATGGCATCCGCAGAAGCGGCGCGCGCCGACCTGCCTCCGGACCTCGCGCGGCTGGACCTCTGGCTGCGGGAGCTGCCGCCGGGGTCGCGGCTGCAGGTGTTGGCCGGACAGCCCTGACGCAACAACCCCGAGCCACCGGACCCCAGCCACCGCCCGGTCGCCGGCCCCGCGCGCAGCGCCGGCGTAATGTGCACCGCCCGGCGACCGACCGAGACCGCGGATTCCGTCGTCCGCGCCAACAGGCTAGACTAGCCCCGCCGAAGCGCGGGTGGCGGAATTGGTAGACGCGCTGGATTTAGGTTCCAGTGGAGCAATCCGTGGGGGTTCGAGTCCCCCCTCGCGCACCAAAATCGTGAGCAATATGCGCGGGCATCTGCCCGCCCTACCCAAAACACGCCCAATCACGGGGACACGTTACGGATCGATGCCCCGGACAGCGGCCTTTTTCACCAACCACCCGCCAACGCAGGGCAAGCTCCGCCGACGCAGCAACGCGTGAGATCCAGAATCCGTGCCGCGTGCGGATCGGACAGGGCTTGCGGCTGTCGAAGCTCGGCAGAAATCCGCGGGATATGTTTCGGCACCGAACGCCACCCGACCCGAAGCATCGGGTAGGGACAGGGTGAGGATCCTTTTCTAGGGGACCGACCCTCACAGGCTGCAGGTAGCCGCAACATCCGAACCGTGAACTTGGCACGGTCCTCGGGCACAATCCGCAGCCCTCAGTCAGTCCGCCGTCCACTTGTGGAGAAGCACACCATGGATTATCGCGCTGTTGTCGTCACAATCCTGCTGGCCTGCGCTGTCAGCATTGCCGCAGTGCATGCCGCAGAGCAGCCCACCGGCAACGTGCCTGCGGCACCGCAGGCGGAAGGGATGGGGGCACAGCAGTCCGTCGCCACGGCCGCCGGGTCCGTGCTGCCCCCCGCTCGGGCCTACGGCGACCTTTCCCAGGCGCGGGTGGAATACGGGCGTTATATGACCCTCGCCGGCGATTGCGTGGCCTGCCACACGGCAGAGGACGGCAAGCCCTTCGCGGGCGGGCGCGGTATCGAGACCCCCTTCGGCACCATCTACACACCGAACATCACACCAGCCAAGGGCTATGGCATCGGCGGCTTCAGTGATGAGGATTTCCTCCGCGCACTCCAGCACGGCATCCGCCCGGACGGTAAGCCCTACTACCCGGCGCTGCCCTACCCCTCGTACACGAAGGTGAAAGACGACGACCTGCTGGCCATCAAGGACTATCTCTTTTCGCTCGAGCCCTCCCGCAACCAGCCGCCGGCGACGCGGCTGCGCTGGCCCTTCGACATGCGCGATCTACTGTTCGGCTGGCAGGCGCTGTATCTGCACGATGCGCGCTTCGAGCCGAATCCGGACAAGAGCGATGAGTGGAACCGCGGCGCCTACCTGGTAGAAGGTCTCGGCCACTGCGGCACTTGCCACACGCCGCGCAACATCACGGGCGCCAAAGAGGCCAAGGACGCCCTGACCGGCGCCATCGTCGATGGCTGGTATGCCCCCAACCTGACCTCGGACCTCAGCGAAGGCCTAGGCGCTTGGAGCGTTGACGAGATCGCCACCTACCTTGCCAGCGGCGAAGCACCGGCCGCCGAGTCCCCGGCTGCCGAGTCCGCAGCGGGGCCACAGACTGCCGCGCTCGGCCCCATGGCAGAGGTGGTGCATCAGAGCCTCTCGCAGCTGGCGACCTCTGACCTGCACGCGATGGCCGTCTATCTGAAGGACCAGCCGGCGAAGGAGGCGCCGCCGACCACGGCGCCGGTGCCTCACCAGCTGAGCGAAGCCAGTTACATCAAAGGCCGCACGCTCTACGATAGTTACTGTGCTAGCTGCCATCAGAGCCACGGGCAGGGGCTCGCGCCCTATTTCCCAGCACTCGCCGGCAACGAGGCAGTGACCCTCGAAGAGCCCAACGATGTCATCAAGACCCTGCTCCTGGGCGCGCCGTCGGACCCCGCCGAGGCCTACTCGCCGCATGTGGTCATGCCTTCCTTCGGCAGCATCTTCACTGACGAGCAGATCGCCACGCTGGCGAGCTACATCCGCGCCAATTGGGGCAATGATGCGGCGCCGGTGAGCGCCGATCAGGTGAAGGCCCTGCGCGGCGAGCGCTAGCGGGCCTCCCAACCGGGCCCGCAACCGCACCCAGTCGGAACCGCGCGATCGCTTGCGGGGCGTTCCACGCCCAAAACGCAGGCCATCATGCGGGCAAGCACGAAAAAGGCCGGGCAGATGCCCGGCCTTCTCGTTACCGCGTCCCTGCGGCACAGCGGTTCACGCCGTACGGCTTATGCAGCCGCCTTCGCCGCTTGCTGCTGGCCCTCGATCAGCTTTGCATCGTCACCGCGGATGGCGATCTTGCGGGGCTTCATGGCCTCCGGGATCTCCCGGCGCAGATCGATGTGCAGCAGCCCGTTCTCGAGGCGCGCATCCACCACCCGCACGTAGTCCGCGAGCTGGAACTTGCGCTCGAAGCTGCGGTTGGCGATGCCGCGGTAGAGAAACTTGGTACCTTCCTTGTCCTGATCGCCGCGGGCCCCGGAGACGCGCAGCACGTTCTCGGTGACCTCGATCTCCAGCTCATCCTGCGAGAAGCCGGCCACCGCCATGGTGACGCGATAGTCGTTCTCGCCGTGCACCTCGACGTTGTAGGGCGGATAGCCGCCCGGCTCGGTGCGGTACGCCGTCTCCAGCGCGTTGGACAGCCGGTCGAAGCCGATCATGGACCGGAAGAGTGGGGAGAAGTCGATAGTCGTCATGGACATATCCTCCAGTTGAGCAACATGTTCAATGTGTGCGTTCTTGAGAACCGCACCCGTTGCAGGCCTCATCGAGCGCCTGCGTTATGTAAAGTAGTGGCGACTTATGATTATGTCAAGTCATGAGCAGCCAACCTGCGAGAGCGCTGCGGCTTCGCGCACGAGCGCGGCCGAGGCTGCGGCGACGGTCAACGAAAATAGCGATAGGCGATCCAGATGATCGCCAGCGGCAACAGCAACAGCACCGCCAGCCCGATGAGCATGCCCCAGACAGTGCCCGGCAGATTCAACAACATGGCCCTCGGCCTCCCTCAAGATCCTCGTGGCATTCGTTATGGTGTCAGCGCGTCGGCGCAGACTAGGCCGGGCGGGCACGGACCGCAAGCATCGCTGCTGCAGTCCGCGAGGCGACACCCGTTGCCGCATCAGCGATTACCGGCCTAGGAAGAGTGCCCGGCGTTGTACCAAGCTTGAAGGAGAAGAGCCGCACTTCACGCGGCCTAGGAGGACCGAAATGAGTACCGCCGCAAGGGTCGAAAGCCGGCTGCGCGATCAGCGCATCGCCTACGAGCTCCTGCCCCACCCGCCTACCGGCTCCACGCACGAGTCGGCGTCAGCCGCCCATGTGCCGGAGGATCATGTCGCCAAGGCGGTGATGCTGCGCGATGGACAAGGGCATGCCATGGCCGTCATACCCGGCGATACCTGGCTGCACCTGGACGCCTTGAACCAGGACACCGGCCGCACTTTCGCGCTGGACGAGGAGTCCGAGCTCGCGGAACTGCTGCCGGACTGCACCCCAGGCGCTGTGCCGCCGCTCGGCCCGCTGTACGGCATCGAGACCTTCCTGGACGAAGGCCTGACGACGTTGGCCGAGGTCTACTTCGAATCCGGTGACCATCAGACTCTGGTGAAGGTGAGCGGAGACGACTTCCAGAAGCTGCTGCCCGGGGTTCGGCGAGGGCAATACGGTCAGCGGGACTGAGCACTCTCCGCAAGGGGCGGGCACGCCCGGGTCTGGGAGGCCGCAGCCGCGGAAGATCCGCACCGCGACGCCCGGTCCGGGCGATGGCCTTGATAAGCCCTCTGCGGTCGAGCCTTCTCGCTTATTGCGATCCCGGGCTGTCGTCATCGCCTGCGGCGCTCGCTGGCATCGCGGGAGCCGCGTCGATGGCGGCCGGTGCAGGCTGCAGCCGACCATCCAGCATGGTGCCCCAGATCGGGATGTCCTTGATCCAGGTGGGCGGCACGTCCAGGGGACTGGCCTCCAGGATGGTGAGATTGGCACGTTTGCCGACCGCGATGGACCCGACCTCGTCCTCCTGTCGTAAGGCGCGGGCGGCGCCGAGGGTGACCCCGCGCAGCGCTGCCTCCCGCGGAAGCCTGTGGTCGAGCCCCATGATCCGGCCTTCCGGTGTCAGCCGGTTCACGGCGGCCCAGACCATGCGGATGGGCTGGGCCGGCGCCATTGGCATGGCGGAGTGGAGCGCGAAGGGGATGTCATACTCCAGCACATGCGCCATGGGCACCATCTCATTGGCGCGCTCCCGACTGGCGCCGTCTGCCGCATAGCGACCCGTCAGGGCAGTGACGGCTTGGAGATTGGCGCTGACACTGCCGTCGAGCCCACCCCAACGCGCCAGCTGCTTCGGACTCGCAAAGCCGAGCCCAACCAGCAGCGTGCGATGATCCTCACGTGGGTTGCGCTGCATGGCGCGCTCGAGCGTCGCGAGCGCCAGGTCGAGACCTGCGTCGCCGCTATGCTGTACACGGATCTGATAGCCGGCATCCCAGTACGCCTGGAAGGCCCTATCGAACGCCTCGGGCGCCATGATCCAGGCACCCGGCCGGCTGCTCCCGGCGTCGGTCTCGGGCATCAGCCTGGGCCGGCCCGGCGTGTCGCCGTCAGTGTAGAGCTGGACCTGCTCGGGCAGATAGCGAGTCCGGCCTTCGCCCCAGCCCAGGACACCGCGGGTGGCGGCGATCATGGCCTCTGGCTCTTCCGCGTGGCGTGCCGCGAAGGTCATGCCGTCGGCGATGAAGCAATGGTCGAAGGGCGTCGCCGAATCGGCAAAAACGGCATTGACGGACGCCTGCACGGACCGGGATACCAGGGCCCCAGGCTCGCAGGCCAGGGTGATGCCGTTGCGATGGAGGTAGTTCTCGACAAGCTCTAGGCCCCGCCGCAGCCGTTGCGGCGCGCCGAGGATCGGCGCGAGCTTGTTGAAGCTGGCGACGGTACCGAGTCCGGTGAGATGGCCCGTGTCCAGATCCACACCGGCCTGCTCGGCGGCGGACAGCCCGGCGACAAATTGGGCATTGATGCCCGTTCGGGCCAGCGCCGCCGTGTTGAGGTAGAGCTCACGGCAGGAGCGGTGCCAGATGATCACCGGCACACCTGGCAGCAGCTTGTCCAGCAACGCCCGCGACAGCTCGCCGTGGAAGGCCTCGTGGTAGCCCCAGCTGATAAAGGGCCCCGTGTTGTTCCGATGATGATCCGCCAGTGCCCGCAACAGGCGTTCCTGGTACTCCTCGGCATCACGCACGGCGCGGGAGACGCCATGCAGGGTCTCCCAGTCTTCAGTGGCGATCACCTCGGTGCTGAGAGTGAGCGCAGAGAGTACCGGGTGCGCATCTGGCTCGATGAAACCCGGTACTACCACCTTGCCCGCGAACGTCTCGTCCAGTCTGGCATCCTGCCCCGCGGCAGCAGCCACCGCCGCACGGTTGCCCACGGCGATGAAGCGGCCGTCTCGTACTGCCACCGCCTCGGCTCGCGGCTGGGCGGGTTCCATCGTGATGAACGTACGGGCCGTGTAGACGGTTGTTGTATGGGGTGCGTCGGCGAGGGCGCCGATGGCCGGCAGCGGGACGTTCTGCGCTGGCGCCCCTATGGCAGCGAGCCAAAGGAGCCCGCCTGCGAGCCATAGAGCGGACGCCGCCATCGCCCCGCCTGGCTGAGAGTACTCGGACATTGAACGCATCCTCCTGGCCACCGCGTATGACAAACCCTGGGCAAGGCGCGCAACGGCACATACGGCAGCCATGCAGCGGATGGGGCCGCGGACTTAAACCCCTGCGACCCGACGCTGGAGAGGACCCCGCAAGTCGCCAGCCTTGGGAGCTTAGGCGATTGCCGGAATGAAACGTACCGCATGGCGCCGGATTCTCGTTCGCCATCGCGAAGCGTCAACCCCCGCATAGTCGTTCTATGCGGGGGTTGGCGCGACAAAGATGGCGGGCGAGAAGACAAGCCAGGCGGTATGTTTCATGACAGAAATCGCCTTAGTCCATCCGCAGGCACGCAGCCGCGCATCGGCGATGCGGCAAGCGTCCGGCCAACCGACGGCCGGCCGCCGCCGGCATAGGCCGCCTGCGCCAAGTCATAACAACGCCAGTTTCCCAACTGCCCCACGCGCTTAGCGGTTTCCGCATCGAACCGCCTTGCCACAGATCAAACCCACGCCTTGTCGCTAGGACGTCGGGGCGTCCATCATGCCCCCCAACAAGGTCGTCTCTGCAATCGGCGTCGGCCCGCCCATGTGCTCAGCTCGGGAGTTCACCATGGAACATCATGCAGGTACCGCCGTTCAGACGCTGCCGAACGGCGTCATGTTGAACGTCTATCCGGACAGCATCGGCGAGCGACTATCAGACCTCGTGGCCGTGCTGCAGGAGCCCGACTTCGATGCGACCTTCTCGCTGCTCTACCTGCTGCCCACCTGCTTCCACAGTGACTTGGACAGAGGGTTTTCGGTCATCGATTACGACCTGAACGAGGCGCTCGTTGTCCCGGAGGACCTTGCGGCGCTCGCAGCGCGCGGCATCCAGTTCAAGTTCGACCTGGTGCTGAACCATCTGTCCGTGGCCTCACCCCAGTTCCAAGACCTGCTGCGCAACGGCGATGCGTCGCCCTACAAGGACTTCTTCGTGGACTGGAACGCCTTTTGGAACGGGCACGGCGAAATGGGCCCGGACGGCCACATGATCCCCGAGCCAGAGCACCTGGAGAAGCTCTTCCTACGCAAGCCGGGCCTGCCGATCCTGGATGTGCGTTTCCCGGACGGCACCGACCGCCCCTACTGGAACACGTTCTATCAGAAGGTGACCTACCAGCCGATTGCCCCAGACGAGCTCATCGCCGCGGGCGTCGACGAGGCCGTAGCCCCATCCATCGCCATGATGGTGAACGGTGCGCTCGAGAACGGCGTAGCCCCGGACGACATCGACCTGGACGGCTACAACCACTACCGAAGCGAAGCGCTCGCGCTGGTGGACAACAAGCGGGATTACCTGGGCCAGATGGACCTCAACGCCCGCTCCGAGCTGGTGTGGCGCTTCTATGATCAGACACTGGCCAAGCTCAAGAGCTACGGCGCCAAGATCATCCGCCTGGACGCCTTCGCCTACCTGCACAAGGAGCCGGGCCAGCCGAACTTCTTCAATAAGCCAGGCACCTGGGAATATCTGGACCGGCTGCGCGCCATCGCCCGCCAGCACGACCTCATCGTCTTTCCGGAGGTGCACGCCGAATACGGCAAGGAGCTGCACGAAGAAGTCGCCCATCATGGCTATCCCATTTACGACTTTTTCTTCCCCGGGCTCGTCATCGATGCCTTACAGCACCGCACCGCCCGGCCACTCAAGCGGTGGATCGGCGAGATCCAGAGCCGCGGGCTCGAGACCATCAACATGCTGGGCTGCCATGACGGCATTCCCGTGCTCGACCTGCGCGGCGCCATGGTGGACGGTGTGCCGCACGACGGCTTGTTGGACGACGCGCGCATCGACGCCGTCATGGAGGCGATCATCAACCACGGCGGCCGGGTCAAGAACCTCTACGGCACCGACGGCAAGAAGATCGCCTACTACCAGGTCAACGCCACCTTCTTCAGTGCACTCGGCGAGGACGAGCAGAAGCTCCGGCTGGCGCGCGCCATCCAGCTTTTCATGCCCGGCATTCCGCAGGTCTGGTATCTGGACCTCTTCGCCGGCAAGAACGACTACGCCGCGGCGGATGCGGGCGGCGCCGCCGGCCACAAGGAAATCAACCGCACCAACTTGTCCATTCAGGATATCCGTGACGGCCTAGAACGACCCGTCGTGCGCGATCAGCTGGCGCTGATCCGGCTGCGCAACACCTGCCCCGCCTTCCGCGGATACCTCGACGTCGAGGACACCGCCGACCCGGTGCTCACCCTTACCTGGCGCCGTGGCCGCAACACCGCAACGCTCAACGCGGATCTCGCCACCTATGGCTTCGAAGTGGTTACCCACGCGGCGGACGGCACGCAGGAGCGGCTGGCCTTCGGTTGACTGGCTTCCCGTTCGGCCTGCGTCTCAAGGGGCAAGCCAAGTACCCTGCCAATTGTCAACGCGCCATTGAAAGCACGCCCGCCGGTGGCCACGGGCCGCCAGGTACAGCCAATCGAGATGCTCCGGGGCGATGAGCACGACGCCGAAGTGCTCCCGGCCGGCCTCCGGGTCTGTTGGCGGGCTCGGGTCGGGATCCAGCACGCGCGGGTCCGCCAAAGGTGTCCCAGGCGCCGCCGACGTGCGGTAGCAGACGCGCGAGGCCGGTCGGGTCGCCGCCCACGCAGCATCTGCGGCCGCTGCAGCGGACCCCTCTGCCCGACCGCGGGCGCGGATCTGGATCTTCGCGCCCGGCTCACAGGCGCAGACCTCCACCTGCCGGCGCTCGGAACGCTCCGAGCGCTTACCGGGCGATCGCGCCGCATGCACCCGCCGCGCCCGCCACCCCCGCTCCACGCCCACCGGGACCCACCCGCGCCACCCCGCGC
>NZ_JAIFKJ010000375.1 GCF_019695415.1 Thiohalocapsa sp. | reverse complement strand
GTCGAACGCCGTGGAGGTTTTGGTGGGCCGGGTACGGCGCAAGCTCGGCACCGACCTGATCCAGACCCGCCGCGGCTTCGGCTATTTGATCGAGCCCGACCCGACCAAAGACGGCGACGCCCGGTGACCCGCCGCTCCCTGCGAGCTCGGCTCGCCGTCGCCGGGCTCCTGTCCATTGCCCTTGCGCTGCTGCTGGCGGCACTGAGCCTGGTAGCCCTGTTCGAGCGGCATGTGGAGCGGCGCATCGGCGCCGAGCTGACGAGCCAGCTGAATCAGCTCGCGGCGGCTGTGCGCATTGCCGACGGCGGCCTCGCCGTCGAGCCGCGCCCGTCAGACCCGCGCTTCGAGGCCCCCCTCTCCGGCCTCTACTGGCAAATCGACGACACCGCAGCAGGAAGCGGCGGGCTCGGCGCCATGCGCTCGCGCTCCCTTTGGGACACGGAGCTCCGACTGCCCACGGACCAGCTTCCCGTCGGCAGCGTCCATGCACACGCCCTACCGGGCCCAGGCGACCGGCCGCTACTGGTGCGCGAGCGCAGCATCCGCCTCCCCGCTACTGGCGACCCCGACCACAACGCCGAGGGGAGAGCCCTGCGGCTCGCGGTAGGACAAGACCGAGCCGAGCTCATCAACGCCCGCAATGCCTTCGCCGTCGAGATGCTGCCCTACCTCGGCGTCATCGCCTTGCTGCTGCTTGCAGCCACTTGGGTGCAGATCCGTGCCGGTCTGGCACCGATGGAGGACGTGCGCCGGGGCATAAACGACGTCCGCGCGGGCCGAGCCGAGCGTCTGCCGGAACAGTACCCGGACGAGGTGCGCCCGCTGGTGGCGGAATTGAATGCCCTGCTCGCCGCACGCGAGCAGGCTGTCGCCCAGGCCCGAAGCTGGACCGCAGACCTCGCGCATGGCCTCAAAACCCCCCTCAGCGCCCTCGCCGCAGACGCCGAACGCCTGCGCAGGGAGGGCAATCCCACCGTAGCGGCGGACCTGGACCAGCTCGCCGAGCACATGCGCCGGCGAGTGGACCGGGAGCTGATCCGCGCCCGGGTACGCTCGGGAGCACGGCCACGCCAGGCCCGCGCCGACGTCGCGGACGCCCTGGGCCGACTACTGGGCACGCTCAAGCGCACGCCGGAAGGCGGGCGCATCGAGTGGATGCTGACGACACCCAATAACGCCATCGCGGCATTGGCGATGGACGATCTGCTGGAGCTCCTTGGCAACCTTCTGGAAAACGCGGCCAAGTGGGCACGCAGCCGGGTGGTGATCAAAGCGTCTGCTGGCGACGCGGTGCTGGTGACCATCACCGATGACGGCCCCGGCGTACCGCCAGACCAGCTGCACCGCCTCGGAGAACGCGGCCTGAGGCTCGACGAGCACAAAGCCGGCTCGGGGCTGGGCCTCGCCATCGCCCGCGACGTGGCCGATGCCTACGGGGGCGCGCTGGAGTTCGCGCAGGCGGCGGGCGGAGGCCTCGCGGTGAGCGCGCTGCTTCCAGCCGCGGCCAGTGACGCCCAGAAACGGCGAGTGAACCGTTCGTCGTAGTGACGCCTGTTTGCACCAACGAGCACTTCGTACCGGCTGGCAGCGCATCACCCAGGCGACGATGGCGCGCGCCCGCTCGGTGACAAGGGTGTCAGCCCCGGCCTGAGAGGTTGCGAAGAAACCCACCGGCCTTGCCGGACGCGCCCGGAGACGCCCTCGTGACGTCCGGCGGATTCTTCGCAACATCTGAGCGCTCCCCTGCCTCATGCGTCGCGCCCGCGCAGCGTTGGGCGAGCCTGCGCAGCCCCTCCAGCGCAGGCGGCAGAATGTCGTCGTCGATCTGCCGTGGGAAGACCATGTACGCTGGTTGGGCATACGCCGGCGCCTCGGCGACCTGAAACAGCCGGCCGGCTGCCACCAGCGGCTCGGCCATGCGCTGCGGTAGGAAACAGGTACCGCGGCTTTCACCGCCTATGCCCAGCATGAGTTGTACTGCGAGCCAACCGATGTTTGCCGTCCGCGGCGGTGGAGCGAGGTCCGGCCAATTCTCTCGCTGCCAGGCTTGAAAGCCGGGGCCCCAGTCCACGTCGATGTAGTCCTCGCCGGGCCAGCGGACATCGGGGGCGGTGCTCACCATGACCAAAATCTCCTCGAACAGCTGCTCGACCACCAACTCCGGCGCGTGGGTCGGGGTATACATCAGGGCGACGTCGAGCGTGCCCTCCCGCATCCGGCGCATCAGATCGTCTTCGAAGCCGATCTCGCACTGCAGCGACACGTCCGGTGCCTTCAACCGCAGCCAGCGCACCCAGCGCGGTAGGCAACCGTCCCACAGGGCGATGCGGGCACCCACCCGGACGGTGCCGCGAAAGCGCCCGGGCAGCCCCAGATCATGACGTGCCTGCTCGACGGTGAGCACCAAGATCTTCGCATGCCGCAAGAATCGGCGACCCGCCGGCGTCAGGCTGGCGCCCGCGCGGTTGCGCACAAAGAGCCGAGCACCCAAGTCTGACTCCAGCGCGCGAATCCGCGCGCTGACGGTGGACTGAGTGACATGCAGCCGCTCGGCGGCCGCGAGGAAGCTGCCGTGGGCCGCGATAGCGAGAAAGGTGCGAGCCTGGTCGATGTCCATAAAACCTCTGCCTCAGGGCTGCGTCCCGACCGCGATCCGTGTCACGGCTTGCCTGCACCCCCAACGGGCGGACCCGTTTGTATCGATATAGTCGATATTAAAGCCCAATATCTTTCGTTTGTCTGGATTTATGTTGCACCTTATGCTCGATCCACACACAAGCGAAGGAGGGTGACAGATGGTGAACCTGGCCAACCGAAACGCGGCGCTGCGACTTGACGCACTTGCCCGTGACGAGGAGGGATTCCTGCTCGACGCACAGCTCTGGACGTCCGAGCTCATACCGCAGCTCGCCGACGAGAGCGACCTAGAGCTCACGCCGGAGCGCGAAGAGGTCATCCATTGGATCCGCGACTACTATGAGCAAAACGACAGCGTGCCCGAGGCCCGCACCCTGCTCGCCCACCTGCGTGGGCATTGGGGCGCCGAGCGCGCAACCCGCCGTTACCTGTACCGGCTCTTTCCGCGGGGCTACGGACAACAGGCCTGCAAGATCGCCGGCATGCGCAAGCCGCGAAAGCTCATGCTCGACGTATGAGCCCTAGCTTCTCGGCGTGGGCTTGGCCACCGCTATGCCCAGACGTGCAACCACCAGCAATAGTCTGAGCACGTCCTCCCCGCGATTGTCAGCGCTGCGACCATCGCGCCGGGGACGGCTCAGGCAGCCTCTTCCACTCAGTCCTGCGCCTTGCGCTCTCGTCGCCGCCGGTGCAGTGCGGGCTCGGTATAGCCATTGGGCTCGTTGCGGCCGTTGAAGATTAGGTCGCAGGCGGCCTGAAAGGCGATGCCGTCGAAAGTGGGGGCCATCGGCGTGTACATCGGATCGCCCGCGTTCTGGCGGTCGACAACCTCCGCCATACGCTTCAGCGTCGCCATGATCTGGTCCCTGTCCACGACGCCATGGTGCAGCCAGTTCGCGAGCAGCTGGCTTGCAATGCGCAGGGTGGCGCGGTCTTCCATCAGTCCGGTGTCGGTGATGTCAGGCACCTTGGAGCATCCGATGCCCTGATCGATCCAGCGCACCACATAGCCGAGGATGCCCTGGCAGTTGTTGTCCAGCTCTTGTTGGATGTCCCCGA
>NZ_JAIFKJ010000583.1 GCF_019695415.1 Thiohalocapsa sp. | reverse complement strand
ATGGCGGGGCGTCCTGCCCCGCGCGGGAAGCGCCAATAAATCGGCGCTTCCCTAGCGGACCCTGCTGCGTCGCGACGGCGCGTTTGCGAGCCACACCTATGCTGTACCGATCCGTCTTGCTCTGCGGTTGCCTGGGGGGTGCGGCGTCCCTGCTGCCGGTTGCCGCCGCGCCGCCGGCCGACGGGGCCGCTGATACTGCCGCCGAGGCCGCCCTGACGCTGGCCACTGGCGACATCGGCCCGAATTCCGCGCTGCTCTGGGCGCAGGCCAACGGCCCCGGCCAGCTGGTGGTGGAGGTGGAGGCCGAAGGAACCGGCGCCGTGCAGCGTCTGCAGCGGACGGTTGATGCGACAACAGACTATACGGTCAAGATCCCGGTGGACGGTCTGGGTCCGGGCCGACGCCATCTATGGCGGGCCCTGCTGGTGACAGAGGACGGGGCGGCCGGCGTCACTGCTGCGGGCCGCTTTCGCACCGCGCCGCCGTCCACCAATCCCGCGCCGGTGCGGTTGGTCTGGGGTGGAGACCTCGCCGGGCAGAATGTCTGCCGTGATGCGGAGCACGGGTTCGAGGTCTTCTCCGCCATCAACGCGCTGGCACCGGATCTCTTCGTCGCCCTCGGCGACATGATCTATGCCGACGGCCTTTGCGAGGCCGAAGGCCGATACGGCAATGCACAGGTGCTCGGCGGGTTCGAGCGCGCAGCTGACATGAGCGCGTTTCGCGCCCACTGGCGCTATGCCCGCGCCGATGCCGGCCTAAGGCGCCTCCTCGCCAACACCGCCTACCTGCCCACCTGGGACGACCACGAGGTGGTCAACGACTTCGGTCCCTTGCACGACACGCGGGACACGCCGCCCTACAGCCCCGGTGAGCACTTACTCCCCCTCGGGCGCGCCGCGCTGCTGGAGCAGAACCCTATCACCGAGCATCCGGATCGCCCAGGGCGCATCTATCGCAGTCTCCGCTGGGGACGCCACCTGGAGCTGCTGCTGCTGGATACCCGCCAGTACCGCGACGCCAACACCGCCCCGGACAGCGCCGAGCAGCCGAAGACGCTGCTCGGGCGCGAGCAACTGGTCTGGCTGGAGGATCGCCTGCGGCGTACAGATGCCACCTGGCTGGTGATTGCCACCAGCGTGCCGCTGTCGATCCCCACTGGCTGGCCGCTGGAGGGCGGCCGCGACGGCTGGGCAGACTTCGATGCGCCCACGGGCTTCGAGCAGGAGCTTCGCCATATCCTCGCCGTGGCCGCGGATGCGGGCCGCAGCGATCTCGTGTTCCTCAGCGCCGACGTGCACTTCGCGGCGGCCTTCAGCTACCGTCCGCAGCCGCAGCGACCTGACTTCGTGGTGCACGAGCTGGTGGCAGGCCCGCTCAGCGCAGCCCTGGGTGTCAGCGATGACTACGACCGCGACCTCGGCAGCGAGCGCCTGTTCCGCCACGCTCCGCCATCACGCGAGGCGGTGAAAACCTATGCCGACGCGCGGCGTTTCTTCGGCTTCGGTGAGCTCGTGGTGGATCCGGCAGGTACCCTTACCGCCACGCTGCGCGGCGTGGATGGGCAGTCGCTGTACGAGCTGAAGCTGACACCGAGCACCACCACGCGGCTCGCCCGTCTGCCCTGACCCGCCGCCATCCGCTCCGCGGCCTGATGTCTACCCATCACACGCCGGTCTTCGGTTTGTCGCGCGAAGAACCTGCTGATGCCTTTGCTCTGCATCGAACCTCGTCTCTCGACACTCGCGACTCTCCGTCATAACACACCCAAGGACGCATGCCATGCAGCCGTTGATCCGTTCTCTCGTCGCCGCCGCGTGCCTTTCTGGCACGCACCTCTTCGCCGCGGATGGCGCAGCGATCCAAGTGACCGATCCCTATGTCCGCGCGGTGCCTCCCGGCCAGCCCAACAGCGCCGCATTCATGACCCTCAGCAACACGGGCGAGACGCCGCGGGCGCTGGTGGCCGCCGAGAGCGACGCCGCGGCGACGGTGGAGCTGCACACCCACGGCATGGTCGATGGCATGATGCGCATGCGTCGCGTCGATCGCATCGAGCTCCCCGCGGGCGAGCAGGTGGCATTGCAGCCGGGTGGTCTGCACGTGATGCTGATCGGCCTGACGCAGCAGCTCGAGCCAGGCATGGATGTGGCCTTGACCTTGGTGCTGAATGACGGCAGCCGGCTGCAGCTCACAGCACCCGTGCGCCGCATCGACGTCGGCGGTATGGGCGGTCACGGCGGCCATTGAGGCGCGGACGGGCATGACCTACAGCATCATCGCCAGGGACACGTCCGCCGGCGAGATCGGCGCCGCGGTGCAATCCAAGTTTCCAGGTGCCGGCTCCATTGCTCTGCACGGCGCCGCAGGTATCGGCTGTATCACCACCCAAGCCTTCGCGAATCCGCAGCACGGCGACGAAGGCCTGGCGCTGCTTCGCCGGGGCCTCTCCGCACAAACCGTGCTGGAGCAGCTGTTGCGGAACGACCCAGCCGCCGACGAGCGCCAAGTGGCGGTGCTCGGCCCGGCAGGTCCGGCGGCGCTGCACACCGGCGATGCGGTGCGCAGTTGGGACGGCTTCGCCGGCGGCGAGGTCCGCCCGCACGCCGTGGCAAGTGGCAATACCTTGCGCGCCCAGGCCGTGGTAACGGCCATGCTCGACGGCTTCGAGGCTGCAACGGGCGAGCTCGCCGAGCGCTTGATCAGCGCATTGGCAGCGGGGCGCGATGCCGGCGGCGAGTTCCGCGGCCAGCAATCCGCTGCCATCTTGGTGGTGAAGCCGGGCGGCGGCTATGGCGGCTGGAGCGGCCGCCATGTGGACATCTCTGTGTACGATCACCCGGAGCCCATCACGGAGCTTGGCCGTTGTTATCGGCTGCACCGGTTGTCTTACTTCCCTAGCGACCCCGATCAGCTATTGCCCGTGGACGCCGCCTTGGCCCGGGAGCTCAAGGCCATCATGAGCCGGGCCGGCTTCCGTGAGCTGCCCGACACGCCGGACTGGGGAGAGGCCGAGATTGCACTGCTGAAGCGGTTTATGGGTGCTGAGAACTACGACAACCGGCTGCGGGATGATGCTTGGATAGATGCCGAGGTGCTGGCAGATCTGCGCCAGCGCTATCCACGCCCGACCTGATCCTGCGGCGTAGCCTGCCACCAATCAACCAACTTGCAAAATTGCCGGCAGGGTTGGACACTCGCCTGCGCCGTTGCGCCCAGTCACAGCGGCTCCACACAACACAACAACACTCTGGAGGTTCCACCAATGTCCCTGGGTATCCGTCTCCTCGCCGCGTGTCTGATTACTGTCGCCGCCACTGCGGTTGCCGCCGCCGATGCCTATGAGCCGCAGAAGGTGGTCTACCACGTGAACTACTACGACGCCCAGCAGCAGGCTGGCGCGCTGCGGAACATTCAAAACCACATCAACGCCGTCGGCGCGGAGAACCTGGAGGTGCAGGTCGTGATGCACGGTAACGGCGTCTCCCTATTGCTGCCGCCGGACGAAGTGGAGGGCACCAAGATGAAGGCGGGCAATGCGGATGCTGAGATGCAGGCGCGGATCGCCGGGCTGAAACAGCAGGGCGTGGCCTTCAGGGTCTGTGCCAACACGCTCAAGGGCCGGGAGATCGACCCCATGGCCCTGTACGACACCGACGAGGAAGACATCGTGCCAAGCGGCGTTGCCGAGCTGTCCAAGCTCCAGGCAGAAGGCTTCAC
>NZ_JAIFKJ010000438.1:2923-10451 GCF_019695415.1 Thiohalocapsa sp. | reverse complement strand
CCCGTGCCCAGCAGCGGCCCAATGCCGGCGCGCCCCCCCTCCCCCGGCCCCCAGTTCCCCTCGCCGCCCAGCTGCCTGGCTAGCAGCGGCCGCGCGCGGTCCCAAGCCGGCAGCGCGCCGCCTGCCCGCAGCTGCCCGAGGACGCCGTCCAGCGGCAGCCAGGCCGTCCAGGCGATGCTGGCCTGCCAGGCGGACGGCGCATAGTCGGAGACGGCGTCGATCTCGGTCCACAGCAGGTTGCGCACGCCAACCTCGATATCGGCCGCGGTGCTCGCCGCCGAGAAGCCCTTGACCCATGCCCGCAACGGCCCGACACGGGCGTCTTCGAGCCAGGCACCGAGGGCGCGCACGCCGCTGATCCGCCGCCAGTCCGCCTCCGCCGGGAGCCGGCCGTAACGCGCCTGCACCCGTGCCTGGACGTATGCAAACGCGCGGCGGGTGGCACTCACGGCTGCCCTCCGGTGAGCTCCGCGGCGAGCGCTGTGACCAAGTCCTCGACGGTGTCGGCATCAGGCTCCACTGCTGCGCCAGCCCGCTCCGCGTCGGCGTCGAGCCCCTCCAGCGCACGCGCAATACCCTGATCGGCGATATGGTTCGACGCGCGGATGCGCCGTTCGGCCCGTCCGGAGATCTCGCGCACCTGTTGCTCGGCTGCCGTCACGCGCTGATCCGCTTGCGCCCGGCAGTCGGCCAGCGCCTCGCGGGCCTTGGCCTCCGCCCGCAGCACGCGGTTGAAGGCGGCATCCACGGTGCCGCCGTCTGCAGCGGCGTGGCGGTTATTCATGGCTGCTGTGCACCTTCTGCACTGCCTACCTCAAGCCGCGTCTGCGGCTCTGCCGGCGAGCGCCGCGGCTCAGATCGAGTTGCGTGAGGATGGCCGCACCCGAGCTTCCGTCACCGTACACCGGCCTTGCTCATGAGCTCACGGACATAGTCCACCGGAATCGCATAGCTGATGCCGCTCGGGTCCTTGATCGCGGACTCGCGTGTGCGCTTGACATACACACTATTGATGACGCCGATGACGCGGCCCGTGTCAACGTCGTAGAGCGGGCTGCCACTGTTGCCTGGATAGGCGGTGGCATCCAGCTGCAGGATCTTGAACGGCGCGGACAGCCGCTTGATCATCTCCGGAGTCAGCTCCCGACCGGAGCCCACCGGCGCTGCGATGGGCGCCAGCGCGGCGACCACGGCCCGGTGCGTCGCCGAGTAAAGCCCCAGCGCCCCGACCAGCGGATAACCGGTAAAGGCGGCCCATTGTCCTTCGCGGACGTCCGCACTGCGCCCAAGGGTGACCGCCGGCAAAGCGCCGCCCTCGAAACGCAGCAGGGCCAGATCGTGCTCGCGATCGGCGGCCACTAGCTTCGCCTTGCGCATCTCGGTGCGGTTGTTCGATCCCGGACGATAAACAGCGACGGTCTCGCGACGGCCTTCGTCGAGATTACCCGGGACCACGTGGGCATTCGTGACGACGTGGTTTGGCCCTACCACGAAGCCCGTCCCCCGCGGCTGCTTTTGCGTCGCGCGCACGGCCATGTAGGTGCCGACCGCAACGACACTGCGCTTCATCTTGGCAGCCGTCTCCGGCAGATCCGCGACGGCCGCCCCGGACACCAGAAGCAGGACCGCAGCGCAGACTGGAATGAGGGAGACATGGCGGCGTTTCGATGGGGTGAGGGTCGGCATCGATGCTCCTAGTGGACACAGCGCGTCGCGCGATCAAAGCGACGCGTCACTGATGGAATATTAGTACATGCTCATGGGAGCATCCGGACTCAGGGCACAGCGCCGCAAGGCCAGACTCAACATGCTGCGCCCGCCGCCTGCGCCGGCGCATGACCAGCATCAAGCGCGCGGCCCACAGCAGCCGTACTTGCCGGAACAGATGCAGGTGCTGTCCGCGGGCAGACAGCCGCCCGAGCAAGGGCTCCGCCACCAACGCGCCGTTCATAAGCCCATAAGCGACTACTGATGTATCGCAAGCCTTAGGTTTCCAGCGCTGGCCAGAGGGCGCGTGCATTCGCTACTCTTCGCGTCACCGCACCGCGGCCGCTGTCTGCAAACTTCGGGGAACCGTCGATGGATGAAACGCTGAAACGCCTGCTCGACGCCGAGATGCGCGCGGAAAAGATCGCGCAGGAGGCGGAGCAGGAGCGCGAGCGCATCATCCAGGCCGCCATCGCGGATGCCCGCACCGAGGATCAGCGGTTCACCGCACGGGTGCCGGACCTCCACCGGAGCTTCATCGCCAAGGCAGAGGAGCGTGCCGAGCAGACCATCGCCGAGCTCAAGCGCCGTTACGACGAGCGCCACGTGCTGCTGCGCAACATGGCCGAGGAGCGTGAACAGGAAGCACTGGATACCGCCTTCGAACTGCTCATCGATCCGAGCCGCTGAATGCGCGCGTCCCCGTCAGCGCACACGCCTGCGCCTCCAGGTCCCGAGACCTTGGCTTTGTCCCCAGTGACCGGTTCGTCCGGGCCTGTACCGGCGGTCAGCCGCGGCACTGCTGGCGTCCGGCTGCACCCATCCGCCGCAGCGACCGCCGCGCTATGAGTGCCACTGCCCAGGCCTACCTCAATACCCGCATCACGGCCATGTCCGTGCAGCTGCTGGATGCGCAGACGCTGACCGCGCTGAGCCGGCTCACGCTGCCGGCGCTGGCGGAGCGTTTTGCACTGGAGCCGGTGCTGGACGAGCAGTTATCGGCCCGCGCCAAAGCGCGGGCGGTGGAACAGACCCTGATTCATACCCTACTAGCTGACCTGGCGGTGCTGGCGCGGCCCATGACGGCCACCGGCCGGGGGCTGCTGCTCTCTTGGGCCCGCAAGTATGCGCTGTTCAATCTCAAGACGCTGATCCGCGGCAAGCTCTACGAGCTGGACCAGGCGGAGATCCGCGCGAACCTCTACGATCTGCCCGAGCGGGTGCGTTTGCCACATCAGGAGCTGTATCGCGCCGAGAACGTGCTGGAGCTGTTGCGTGTCTTGGAGCGCGGGCCGCTGCGGCTCATCGCCCGCCAGGCGCGGGAATCCTACGAGCAGCGCCGCGACCCATTCGTGCTGGAGGCGGCGGTAGACCAGCGCTACTACGCTGAGCTGGCGCGGCAGGCCATGCAGTTCCAAGGAGCGGAGGCTGACGCCGTGCGCCAGCTCGTGGGCGCGGTGCTGGACCGCATGAACCTGCTTTGGCTGCTGCGCTTTCGGTTCTCCTTCGGCTTCTCGCCCAGCGAGGCCTTCTATCAATTGGTGCCGTCCAAGCGGCTGCTGCATCGTGACCGCCTGCTCAAGCTCGCCAACATCGACAGCTTCGAACAGGTGCTCGAGGCCTTGCCGGCGCCGCTCGATGCACTGCTCGCCGAGAGCAAAAGCCTCATTGACGTTCAGCGCTGCGCCGGCGCCATGCTGCTGGACGAGTGCCGGCGTACGCTCACCAGCGGCCGCTCCGGCATCGCCCGGGCGCTGGCCTACCTGATCCTGCGCGAGCACGACATGCACAAGCTCTACGCCCTGATCCAGGGTCGCCTCTTGGGCCTGCCGCAGGACGTGGTGGACATCGCGCTGGACCTGGCAGAGCCGAACTGTCCCATCGGCATGCCGGCAGCCGCATGACTGGAAACGGCACCCGACGACACTCCACTCCTACCTGAAAATCCACGAACTACCAGCCAGCAGCCGCAGCGAGCCCGCACCATGATGTCCGCCACCGCCCATGCCCACACCCCGGCATCGCCACCGCCGGAGGACTGAGCCGTGCTGCGACCCCTGCCCATGAAGCACGTACGGCTGCTGGTGATGACCGACGATCTGCCGCAGGCGTCGCTCACCCTCGCCGAGACCGAAAGCTTCCACCCAGACGAGCGCCCACCGGAAGTGCAGGCACTCGCCGGCGCGCCGGGACGCGATTATCGCGAGCGCTACCGGCAGGCGGCGACGCGGCTGGACAAGATCGCCAAGCTGGTGGACGTGCCAGCGGCGCCGACCATCGACCAAGTCCATGTGGTCCACCCGGACGAGCTCGCCGCCGTCAGCATCCTGCTTCGCGAGCGCTGGGACGAGGCCTCGCGCTTCGAGGAGGCCTTCCGCCGCCTGGACGAGGAGGAGCGCTTCGTCCGCGACCAAGAAGCCGCGCTGGACAACTTCGCGAACCTCAAGATCGACCTCGGCAAGCTGCGCAGCAAGACGCGCTTTCTGGACTTTTATGTCGGCATCGTGCCGCGGGAGAACGTGAGCCGGCTCCAAGGTGCCGTGCAACTGGCCGACCACATCCTCTTCAACTACCTCGAGCGTGGCGACAGCGCGCATGTGATCATCGTCGGTCCGCGCGGCGAGCGCGATGCACAGCTCGACTCCGTGCTGGCCTCCGCCGGCTTCCAGGCACTGCCCATTCCGAGCGACTTCACCGACATGGACCCGGCGGCCAAGCGCGAGGAGCTGGCCTCCCGCCGCGCCGAGCTGGCAGGCCAGCGCGACGCGCTGCGCACTGAGCTCGCGCAATGGGAGCAGCAACACCGCGAGACCCTGGTCGATGCCCGCCGAACCCTTCTGTTGGCGGAGCCGTTCGTGACACTCGACCCCTCAATCCACAGTGCGGGCCACCTGGCCATGCTCGCCGGCTGGGTGCCCCTGCGGGCGCTGCCGAGCCTGGCAGAGCGGCTAGAAGTGAGCCTGGCCATGCCGTTTGATCTCAGCTTCCGCGACCCGCGCCCGGACGAGCGCCCGCTGGTGCCGACGGTGCCGGTGAAGAACCGCTGGCTCGCGCCCTTCGCGATGCTGGTGAAACAGTACGGCATCCCGCAGTACGGCGAGGTGGACCCCACCCCGCTCTTCGCCGCCACCTTCCTGCTCATGTTCGGGTCCATGTTCGGCGACGTGGGTCAGGGCGCGGTCATCGCCGCTGCGGGCTGGTACTTCCGCGACAAGCTCGGGCGCTTTTGGCTCTTCGGCATCATGGCTGGCGTGTCGTCTATGTTCTTTGGCTTTCTCTATGGCAGCATCTTCGGCTACGAGGAGCTGCTGCCGGCGCTCTGGACCAGCCCCATCCATGAGCCGATCCTGATGCTCAAGATCGCGCTGGGCTACGGCGTCGTGTTCATCATGGTGGCCTGCCTGCTTGCCATCTATAACCGCTGGGTGGTGGGCAACATTGTCGGTGCTTGGCTCGGCCATCACGGCATCGTCAACCTGGTGTTCTACCTATCGCTGGTGTGGGGCGGGCTGAGCCTCGCCGGCAGCGGCGAATTCGGCGGCCTACCCACCCTGTTGGTGCTGGGGAGCCTCGGCGCACTCGCCGTCTACGGGTGGCGACACCTTGATGCGCCCGCCGGCGAGAAGGTGCTGGTGGTTTTCATCGAGACGCTTGAGACCATCATCGGCTATGTCTCGAATACGCTCTCCTTCCTGCGTGTCGCGGCCTTCAGCCTGAACCATGCGGCGCTGTCGCTGGCGGTGCTGACACTCGCCGACATGATGGGCATGACCGGCCACGTGCTGACGGTCATCCTTGGCAACTTGTTCGTGCTGGTGCTGGAGGGCGGTATCGTCGCCATCCAGGTGATGCGCTTGGAGTATTACGAGGGCTTCTCCCGGTACTTCTCCGGCGAGGGGCACGCATTTGCACCGCTCAGGCTGCGCCGCGCCGCCTCCGGTGCAGACTGAGCGCAGCGGACCTGCGAGTCGAGTCCGGCATTTCCGAGCACTGCCATGGGCCTTTCCAACGCACGCCTGATCCTGAAGAATCCAGACAGCCCAAACGTGGCCGCATCGATCGTCAAGTAACCCGGATCAACCACACCGAGCGCGCGACGCTGCCGTAGGACCTGCGCCTGCCTGCGGCACTGGCGCCGAGAGACACGTCTTCCAGCAACGCACATTCGTCAGTCGAGGAACCCACGCATGTATTGGCTCGCCGCCCTGATGTCCTTCGCCATTGTCGGTGTCATCGCCACCGGCATCTATTTGGAGATGCGCCCCGCCGCCACGCTGCAGCTGCCGCGCTGGAGCAAGCCGGCCATGGGCGGCCAGCTGCTGCTGTTCTTCGGCGCCCAGCTCGGCCTGCTGCTGCTCGGCATCAACGAGGCCCTCGCGGAGGAGGCCGTCGAGGTGATGGAGGTCGAAATGACCACCGGCATGGGCCTCGCCATCCTCGGCGCCGGCATCCCGACAGCGTTGTCCACCATCGGCGCCGGCATCGCCGTGGGGCCCATCGGCGCCGCGTCGCTCGCCGCGATTACCGAGAAGCCGGAGACGCTCGGCCGCACGCTCATCTATCTCGGCCTCGCCGAGGGTATCGCCATCTATGGCCTCGTCATCTCCATTCTGCTGCTGAACCGCATCTGAGCCGCCATGGCCAACGCCCCGCAACAGGCAGCCCCGCAGGCGACCCCGGAAGCGCCGCCCACGCGCATGCTTTTCCTCGGCGCCGACAGCCTCGCCGACGGGTTCCGGCTGATCGGCTTCGAGGCGCATGCAAACCCGAGTGCCGCGGACGTGGACGAGGTGTTCCGAGAATTGCGCCGCTCCAGGGACAAGGCCTTCGTGGTGGTGGACGAAGCCGTGATGCGCTCAGGTGCGGCCAACCTGGCCCGAGTCCGACGCGAGGGGGGACGCATCGTCGTGGTGTCCGTGCCGCCGCTTGCCGGGCCGGTGGAGCTGGAGAGCGAGGTCGCCGACCGGCTCCAGGCCATGTTCGGATTGGGAAAAATCAGTCACTAGTAACGAGGGGCGAAGGGCGAGGGATCAGGCCCTCGGTACTCGCTCCTCGCAACTCGTTACGCCTCCACAGCCCTCAGCCCTCAGCCCTTTATCCATGGTCACCCAAGCACACGAGCTCGAAGAGGCCATCCTTGCCCGCGCCGAACGCCTGGCCAACGAGTACCGCGAGCGCGCCAACCGCGCCCGCGACCAGATCCTGCGCGACGCCGCGGACAAGCTTCGGCTGCGCGAGCAGCGCGAAGAGGCCATCGCCAAGTCCCTGGGCGAGCGCACCTATCGGCAGCAGGTGCAAGCTGAGGAATTGAAGCTGCAAAGCCACTTGGATCGCGTGCGCTGGAACCTGGTGCGCGATGTCGAGCACCGACTCGCGGAGCGCATGCAGCAGCACGCCGAAGACATCAAGGCCTACCTCCGAACCCTGACCGGCTTCATCGCCACCGCCGCCGAGACCATCGAGCAGGACGACCTCGCGGTGAGCGCCAACGCCCGCGATCTGAAGCTGCTCAGCGAGCATTGGGACAGCGTCACCGCAGCCCTGCCAAAGGGCACGCAGGCGACCCTCAAAGAGCAGCCCATCGACACCCTCGCCGGCGTGCTCGTCACCAGCAAAGACGGCCGCATCCGCGTGGACAACACCTTCGAAGGCCGCACGGCCCGGCTGCGCATGCAGATCCAGCGGGCGATCCTGGAGCGGCTGCTGCCGAGCGGGTTCGATACGGGGGCGTTGTTTGGCGGATGAAGAGGAAAAGGGTGAAGTTTGAAGTGTGAAGTTTGAAGGCCGGGTGCTGAGCCGCGCTGCTTGGCCCTTGGCCCTT
>NZ_JAIFKJ010000438.1:0-2823 GCF_019695415.1 Thiohalocapsa sp. | reverse complement strand
CTTGGCCCTTGGCCCTTCAACAGCGTCGCTCGCCCAAGCCAGATCAACCCGGGTAATCACCGAATCATGAGCAAAGACCGCCTAGGCACCGTCCGCGACATCAACGGTCCCATCGTCACCATCGACCTGCCCGGCGTGCGCAGCGGTGAGCAGGTGCGCATCGGCGAGATCGGCCTGGTGGGGGAGGTCATCTCCCTCTCGGGGCAACAGGCGACGGTGCAGACCTATGAAGGCACCGACGGCGTGCGCCCGGGAGAGCCTGCCGTCGGCCTCGGCTGGCCGCTGTCGGTGGAGCTGGGTCCAGGGCTCATGGGCGGCATCTTCGACGGCGTGCAGCGCCCGCTGTCGAAAATCGCACTCCAGTCCGGGGACTACATCGCCCGCGGCCTCGACGTGCCGGCGCTGGACCGCTCCAAGCAATGGGAGTTCGAGCCGAATCGGGAGCTGGAGCCGGGGCAGCAGGTCGGCCCGGGCAGCGTGCTCGGCACGGTGCAGGAAACGGAGACGGTGGTTCACAAGGTGCTGGTGCCCCCCGGCATCCAGGGGGAGCTGGAAGAGGTCGCACCCGCCGGCGAGTACGACATCGAGTCCACCATCGCCCATGTGCGCGACGCCAAGGGCACAACCCACCGGCTCAGCCTCTATCACCGCTGGCCGGTGCGCCGCCCGCGCCCGTATCTGCGCCGGGACGACGGCGTGTCGCCGCTCATCACCGGCCAGCGCGTCATCGACACCTTCTTCCCGCAGCTCAAGGGCGGCAAGGGCGCCGTACCCGGGCCCTTCGGCGCCGGCAAGACGGTGGTGCAGCAGCAGATCGCGCGCTGGTCGAATGCCGACATCGTCATCTACGTCGGCTGCGGCGAGCGCGGCAACGAGCTGGTGGATGTGCTGGAGAGCTTCCCGAAGCTGGAAGACCCCTACTCCGGACGCAAGCTCATGGAGCGCACGCTGCTGGTGGCCAACACCTCGAATATGCCCGGGGTGGCGCGCGAGGCGTCGGTGTACGTCGGCCTCACCAGGGCCGAGTACGACCGCGACATGGGCTATGACGTGGTCATGCTGGCGGATTCCACCTCGCGCTGGGCCGAGGCCCTGCGCGAGGTGTCCGGCCGCCTCGGGCAGATGCCGGTGGAGGAAGGCTATCCCGCCTATCTCGCCTCGCGCCTCGCCGCTGTCTACGAGCGGGCTGGGCGGGTCGAGACGCATGACGCGGGCTCCGGCTCGGTGACCCTGATCGGCGCCGTGTCTCCGCCCGGCGGCGACTTCTCCGAGCCGGTGACCAGCCACACCAAGGACATCATCGAGACCTTCTGGGCGCTGTCGAAGGAGCTCGCCGACGCCCGTCACTACCCGAGCATCGACTGGGTCACCAGCTTCTCGGGCCATGTGCACACGGCCGCCGAGTGGTGGCACGAGGAAGTCGACCGCCGCTGGGAGCAGCGCCGCACCGAGGCCCTGGCGCTGCTCGCCCGGGATGCCGAGCTCTCACGCATCGTCAACCTGGTGGGGCCGGAGGCCCTATCCGACGCCCAGCGCTGGCAGCTGGAAGGAGCCGCCCTGGTCAAAGAAGGCGTGCTCCAGCAGAGCGCGCTGGACGACGTAGACACCTTCTGCTCGCCGGATAAGCAGTTCGCGCTGCTGGACCTGGCACTCTCCATCTACGACAAGGGCATGGCCCTGATCGAGCTCGGTGTGCCCGTGTCTGAGCTCTCCGAGATGCCACAGCTCTCCAAGGCGCGGCGCTGCAAGAGCCTCTACAACAGCGATCAGGTGGCGGAGATCCGCGCCTTTGCGCAGGAGGTGGAGCAGGCGTTCGAGGGGATTCGGCTCGAGTATGCGAAGCAAAGTACCGAGTGACGAGGTGCGAGGAGCGAGGCTGACCTGCCTGCTCCCCCCTCGACACTCGATCCTAGACACTCGACACTATTCCAAATGAGCATCAAAGAATACCGCACCGCCAGCGAAGCCCACGGCGGCCTGATCAAGGTCCAGCGCACGCCCGGCATCGCCTTCGGCGACCGCGTGCGCATCACCGACAGCGCCGGCGAGACCCGTGACGGGCAAGTGATCCGCGCCGCCGACGAGGAGGTCCTGATCCTGGTGTTCGAGGGCATCGAAGACCTGGACCTGGAGGACATCTGGGTGCGCTTCTTGGACGAGCCGGTGGAAATCGCGCTGTCGCCGGAGATCCTCGGCCGCGAATTCAACGGCCTCGGCGAGCCGCGGGACGGCCGCCCGCCGGTGCTCTCCAACGTCCGCCGGCCGGTGGGCGGCTCTGCCATCAACCCCGCCGCCCGCACCTACCCGCGGGAGTTCATCCAGACCGGCATCTCCACCATCGATGGGCTGAACTCCCTGGTGCGCGGACAGAAATTGCCGATCTTCTCGGGCTCCGGCCTGCCGCACAATCGGCTTGCGGCGCAGATCGTGCGCCAAGCCAAGCTCAAGGACGAAGACACCAGCTTCTCCATCGTCTTCGCGGCCATGGGCGTGAGCTATGCCGATGCCAAGTTCTTTCGGGACGAGTTCGCCAACTCCGGCGTGCTGCGCAACGTGGTGATGTTTGTGAATCTCGCCGACGACCCGCCGGTGGAGCGCCTCACCCTGCCCCGTACCGCGCTCACCGCCGCCGAATACCTGGCCTACGACCTGGACCGCCATGTGCTCGTGGTCATGACCGACATGACTTACTACGCCGAGGCCCTGCGCGAGGTGGCCACGGCCAAGGGCGACGTGCCGGCGCGCAAGGGCTACCCGGGCTATCTCTACTCCGACCTCGCCGAGATCTACGAGCGCTGCGGGCGCATCCACGAGCGCCACGGC
>NZ_JAIFKJ010000625.1:5497-10460 GCF_019695415.1 Thiohalocapsa sp. | reverse complement strand
CGCACGGCGCGGTCGTGGCCCACCAGCAGTCGTGCCTCCCGACGGCGGCGGACGCCGGCGCACTACGCGCCGATGCGGCGGGCGTGCGGGATGGCCGCATCGTCGCGCTCGCCATGGGCGCGGGCCATGAGCTCGAAGAGGGCACCCAGGTCCTGCGAAGCGGCGGCCCGCAGGGCAACGGCGTCGCCCGGGCGTTGCCGTTGCAGCTCCTGCTCGACCACGTCGGTAATGGCGAGGAAGGGCGCCGCCGGCAGTCCCGTATCGAGATCAGCGGCCTTGGGTGCGGACGCCAGGGCATGGCTCAGGGGATGACGCGGGGCACCGTCGATGGTGCGACGGATCTCGTCTCGCCACCAGTCGAGCTTCAGGCGTGCGACCCCGGGGTCCGAGACCTCGTCCAGGATGGCGCGCACCTCATGCCGCCAGCCCGCCAGGGCGGCCAGCGCATCGCGCAGCCGAGCCGGTGCAAAGCGCACGGCATAGTAGAGGCTCGAGCCGGGCGGGGTCGCGCGGTTTGGATACTGCCACTCGGCCCGGCCGGCTTGCCTTTCGGGCGCGGTCATCGTCTTGTCGGTGGCATGCTCTGGCTCGGGCGGTCGCTGCACAGCTTGCCGCTGATCGAGCATCGGCGCTCAGGCAGCTGGGTGGTGTTGGTGCGGCCTCAGGCCGCCCGCGGTGGGCATGATGGCGGAGCCGTCGGCGGGCGGTCGCCGGTGAGCCAGTCCAGCACGGCGAGTGGGTGCTCGGCGAGGCCGTCGGCGCCCCAGTCTCGCGGGTGGCTCTCGATGCCGAGATAGCCCCACCCGGCCGCGAGGGTCGCCATGCCGGCGGCGCGCCCAGCCAGGATGTCCCGGGCGTCGTCGCCCACGTACCAGCAGCGGGCGGGCTCCAGATCCAGCAGCGCGCAGGCGTGCAGCAGCGGGTCCGGATGCGGCTTCGGCCGCGCTGCGGTGTCGCCGCTCACCACACACGCCGGGGCCGGCAGCGGGTTCATGGCCGCGAGCAGCGGTTCCGTCAGCCATCCCGGCTTGTTGGTGACGATGCCCCAGTCGAGGCCCTGGTCCACCAATTGCCGGATCAGCGACTCCATACCGTCGAAGGGGCGGGTGTGGCAGCAGATATCGGCGGCATAGATGTCCAGGTACTCGGCGCGCAGCTCGGCATAGCCCGCGTCGTCCGGTGTGAGGTCGAAGCCTACCTTGAGCAGCCCGCGGGCACCGCTGGAGACGTGCGGACGGATGCGCTCCGCCGCCAGCGGCGCGCGGCCGTGGCAGGCCAGCAGGGCATTCAGCGCCGAGCCCATGTCGGCGGCCGTATCGGCATAGGTGCCGTCCAGGTCGAACAAGACGGCGGCCGGCGTGACGGCGGATAGCATGGCTTGTGTCAGCTGTGGGCAGGCCGGCGGCAGGCGGCCATGTAGTTGACGGAGATGTCCTTCGGCGCCAACCGGTAAACGCGGGTCACCGGGTTGTAAGTGAGGCCAGTGAGCTCGACGATGCGAAGCGGCGTGGCTCGCACCCAGCGGTCAAGCTCCGCTGGGCGGATGAAGCGGGCATAGTCGTGGGTGCCATGTGGCAGCAGGTTCAACAGGTACTCAGCACCGATGATGGCGAAGAGATAGCTCTTCGGGTTGCGGTTGAGGGTGGAGAAGAACACGTGTCCGCCCGGCCGCACGAGCCGCGCACAAGCCGCCACCACCGAGCCCGGGTCCGGTACATGCTCGAGCATCTCCATGCAGGTGACCACATCGAAGGCGCCGGGCATCTCATCCGCCAAGGCCTCGGCGGTGGTCTGCCGGTAGTCCACCTCCACGCCCGTCTCCAGCGTGTGCAGCTCGGCGACCCGCAGCGGCTCCTCGCCCATGTCGATGCCCGTCACCTCGGCGCCCGCGACGGCCATGGACTCAGCCAGGATACCGCCGCCGCAGCCCACGTCCAGGACCTTCTTGCCCGCCAGCCTCACGTGGCTCTGCACATAGCCGAGGCGCAGCGGATTGATCTCATGCAGGGGCTTGAACTCGCTCTCCGGGTCCCACCAGCGCGAGGCGATCTCCTCGAACTTGTGGATCTCTGAGGCGTCGACGTTGGGTGCGGTGTCGGAAATGGGCATGGGTCGCTCCGCATGCGGATCGGGTTGCGGGGAAATTGGTAGCGGCTGAGCGGCATTTCACCTGCGTCGCGGACATTTGGCGCCGCGTTAGGGATCAGCTCGGCGGCACGCGATAGCCCAGGAGCCAGATGGGCAGGAGCAGCAGCAGCAGCAGCACGGCGGCGAGGCGCTGCCCGTCGCCGGCGAGCAGCAGCGCGTCCAGCGGGATCATGCAGAGCAGCATGAAGCCGACACTGGCACGCACGCGCGCCCGGGTGGGGTCATCCATCAGGCGCAGCAGGCGGCGCAGCAGCAGAGCGCCGCCGACGGCCGTGAGCGCCAGCGCATACGGGTCAGTGAGGATGCCGAGCGGATACAGCGCCAGGGTTGCCGCCAGCGCCAGAGCCAATGGGATCACGGCGAAGCGCACGCCGCGGCGCGTTGCGGTCAATCCGGCCCGGTGCAGCAGCGCCAGCGCCAGGGTATAGAGCAGCACGGGCAAGGCCAGCAGCAGTTCTGGGATCAGCACCAGCCCAGCGCTCAGGCCCAGCAGCCAGTTGAGCCAGCGGGCCAGCGCGAGCAGGGGAGGCCCGGCCAGGCGGTGCTTGAGTCCGCCGACGTAGGCAAGGATCACCCCTGCCAGCAATAGCGTGAGCAGGAGCGGTCCGGGCCCCGCGAGCACGCCAAAGCCGAGGCCTAGTCCGAGCAGGCCGTAACCCGTCACCCAGGCCGAGCGGGGCGCGATGCGCCCTGAGGGCAGCGGCCGATCCGGGTGGGCCTCACGGTCGCGGGCGAGGTCGAAACAGTCGTTGAGAATCATGCTCGCCCAGTAGAGGCAGGTGGCGATGGCGAGCTGCAGTCCCAGCAGCCGCCAGTGCGGGCTGCCGATGGTGGCGATCAGATGCGCGGCGATCACATTGGACCAGGTCGTGAACAGGAGCGGCATCCGCACCAGCGCCAGCCAAGCGTCAAGCCGAGCCGGCAGGCTCACGGGGGGTATGGTCATGGGTGCGGCGGCTTCCCTGCGCGCAGACTAGAGCGCGGAGATCTTGGTGTGCTGTGCCACCAGCTGCGCCAGCGCCGCGCCTTGCTCGGTAAGGCGCTCCTGCTCCTTTTGCACCACCGCCGCCGGCGCCTTGTCGACGAAGTTGGGGTTGGCGAGCTTGCCCTCGATGCGCGCGATATCGCCGCGGAGCTTGCCGATCTCCTTGTCCAGGCGCTTGAGCTCTGCCTCCTTGTCGATGAGCCCGGCCATGGGGATCAGGAGCTTCATTTCCCCTACCAGTGCGATGGCGGACTCGGGGGCCGCGGATTCGTCGTCGAGGACGGTGATGGTCTCAGTCTTGGCGAGGAAGTCCAGATAGGGCCGGGCGTGCTCGATCCAGGCGCGATCCTGCGCGCTTGCGTTGGCCACCAGCACAGGCAGAGGCTTGCCGGGTGGGATGTTCATCTCGCCCTTGATGCGGCGTACGCCGAGGATGAACTGCTGGACCCATTGGATCTCCGCGACTGCAGCGGGGTCGTCCGCGTCGGCATCGGCAACGGGGTAGGGCGCGAGCATGATGGTCTCGCCGGAAGCCCCTGCGAGCGGCGCCACCTTCTGCCAGATCTCCTCGGTGATGAAGGGCATGAACGGGTGCGCGAGCCGAAGCAGCGTCTCCAGTGTTTGTACCAGGGTCTGGCGCGTGCCGCGCTTGGCCGCAGCGCTGGCGTGCTCGCCGGTCAGCACCGGCTTGGCGAGCTCCAGATACCAGTCGCAGAACTCGCTCCAGGTGAACTCGTAGATGCCCTGGGCGGCGAGATCGAAGCGGTAGCCATCGATGGCCTTGCGCACCTGGTCAATGGCCCGGTGCAGTCGTGCGCGAATCCAACGGTCCGCTGCACTCAGCTCCATGCCCGTCTCGTCACCTGGCTCCTCCGCCCTCGCACCTCGGCCCTCTCCCCCCGTGTTCATCAACACATAGCGGGAGGCGTTCCAGAGCTTGTTGCAAAAGTTGCGATAGCCCTCGATGCGGCCCAGGTCGAACTTGATGTCGCGCCCAGTGGTGGCCAGCGCCGCAAAGGTGAAGCGCAGTGCATCGGTGCCGAAGGCGGGGATGCCGTCGGGGAACTCCTTGCGCGTCTGCTTGGCGATCTTCTCGGCCAGATGCGGTTGCATCATTCCCCTGGTGCGCTTCTCCACCAAAGGCTCCAGCTCGATGCCGTCGATGAGATCGATGGGGTCCAGGACGTTGCCCTTGGACTTGGACATCTTGTTGCCCTGGGCGTCGCGCACCAGCCCGTGGATGTAGACGTCACGGAAGGGCACGTCGTCCATGAACTTGAGCCCCATCATGATCATCCGGGCGACCCAGAAGAAGATGATGTCGAAGCCGGTGATGAGCACCGAGGTGGGATAGAAGGCGCGAAGGCGGTCCGTCTGTTCAGGCCAGCCCAGCGTTGAAAAGGGCCAGAGCGCAGAGCTGAACCAAGTGTCCAGCACGTCCGGGTCCTGTTCCAGCGGGAAGTCCGCGGGCAGGGCGTGCTTGTCGCGGACCTCTTGCTCCGAGCGGCCCACGTAGACGTTGCCCTCGGCGTCGTACCAGGCCGGGATGCGGTGGCCCCACCAGATCTGCCGGCTGATGCACCAGTCCTGGATGTTGCGCATCCACTCGAAGTAGGTGTTCTTCCAGTTGTCCGGCACGAAGCGGATGCGGCCGGTCTCGACGGCCTCGATGGCGGGCTCCGCGAGCGGGCCGATCTTCACGTACCACTGGTCGGTGAGGTAGGGCTCGATGACGGCGCCGGAGCGGTCGCCGCGGGGCACCATCAGCTTGTGGTCCCTGACCCCCGCCAGCAGTCCTTCTGCCTCCAAGTCCGCGACGATCCGCTTGCG
>NZ_JAIFKJ010000625.1:0-5397 GCF_019695415.1 Thiohalocapsa sp. | reverse complement strand
TGGTCGTTGAAGTCGTGTGCGGGCGTGATCTTGACGCAGCCGGTGCCGAATTCCGGGTCCGCGTGCTCGTCGGCAATGATCGGGATGCGCCGGCCGGTGAGCGGCAGCTCAACCAGCTCGCCGATGAGGTGCCTGTAGCGCTCATCCTCCGGGTTCACCGCCACGGCGCAGTCGCCGAGCATGGTCTCGGGGCGGGTGGTGGATACCGTCAGATGCCCTGTGCCGTTGGTGAGCGGGTAGCGCATGTCCCACATGTGGCCCGCCTCTTCCTCGGAGATGACCTCCAGGTCCGATACCGCCGTGTGCAGCACCGGGTCCCAGTTAACGAGCCGTTTCCCCCGATAGATCAGCCCCTCCTCGAACAGCCGTACGAAGACCTCGCGCACGGCGTTCGAGAGCCCCTCGTCCATGGTGAAGCGCTCGTGCTGCCAGTCCAGCGACGACCCCAGCCGCCGCAGCTGGCGGGTGATGGTGCCGCCGGACTCCGCCTTCCATTGCCAGACGCGGTCGATGAATGCCTCGCGGCCCAAGTCGTGGCGCGTCTTGCCCTCGGCCTCCAGCTGACGCTCGACAACCATTTGGGTGGCGATGCCGGCATGGTCCGTGCCCGGCTGCCAGAGGGTCTTGTCGCCGCACATGCGGTGGTAGCGGATCAACGCATCCATGAGGCTGTTGTTGAAGCCATGGCCCATGTGCAGGCTGCCGGTGACGTTCGGCGGCGGGATCATGATGCAGTAGGCACTGGCGCCATCGGCTGCGGCCTCTGCGCCGGCATCGAGCCGTGGCGCGAACCAGCCGGCGTCCTCCCAGCGCTGGTACCACTGGGCTTCGATGCGGTGGGGGTCGTAGGTCTTGTCCAGCATGATTGTCTCGAGCGGCGGCAGGGGCGGCCTTGCCAAGGGCTTCGCGGCAGGCAGACCGGCGCGGCACGCCAGTATAGCGAAGCGCTAAGGGTCGGTCGCCGCAGCGAGCGCCGTCCACCGCAGGATCAATGCATTCGCTGCCCTTCGGCGGCGAGGTCGTCGGCCATTGATTTCACAGTCATTTCAATCGGCGCCTGACTGATCGTGATGGTACCGCGCTGTGGCTGGTCGAAGTCCATGATGACGGCGATGAGCGCGCTCAGCACAATCGCGAAGACGGCCATACGGCTGCGGCTGATGCGTCCAGCTAAACCACCGTTGTGCGCGGCGACGGCAAGCGCGCCCGCGGCAACCAGCACCATGAGCCAGAACACCACCTCGGGCAGCCGGTCGCCAACGCGGCTCAGGCGTGTGGTATGCAGATCGAGCACCTCGGTGATGGATTGCACCAGTGCGTTCTGGAGTGGGCCCGGTGTGTCCACTTGCACAGCCTGGCTCAGCACCGGCCAGAGCTTGCGCTGCGCAGCCTCAGAGTGCGCGATCACCGCCTCCAGTTGCTCCTTGGTGCGTACCTGCTCCTGGAGGACCACGCGGGTGCGGGCGTAGTCGTACAACGCTCGGCGCAGGGCGCTGCGGGCGGGCTCGTCGACGAGGTCTGCGCGCAAAAAGGCGGTGCTGAGGGCGTTCGCCTCCGCAAGGACCGCCTCCTTGCGCAGGTCGGCGCGACTCAGGCTGAAGGAATAAGTGAAGGCCAGCAGCAGTCCGAGCAGCGCCAGCATCGCGCCCAGCGTGACATCGCGCTTGACGATGGCCTCAGGGTCGCTCGCCCGGCGCCGAGTCCGTAGGCCGATCCGGTAGCCGACCTCGATGGCAACAACCATCGACAGCAGGACCAGCGTGGCGAGCGCAAAAGGGGGGAGCAGATGGATGGCGGCAAGCTGCATGTCGGCTTTAGGCCTTCGGCCAAAACCGCGAATGATAAGCCATCCCGGTCTGGGGTCGACTGCCCGCCGGGTGGTTGTAGTCGGGCACCGGCGTCGCTAGGCTGATGTGGATCGGAGGCCGCATGGTGCGGTCCGCTGATGCCATGTTCGCGGAGATGCCACGCCATGCTCGCTCAGGTCCCGCTGTTCGCTAATCTCGATCCGGCGGCGCTGTCCGCGCTCGAAAGCCAGACCAAAGTCAAGCGCTACCACAAGCGCACTGTGATCATCGAAAAGGGAGACGATTCCTCCACGCTGTATGTCCTCGAACGTGGTCGCGCCAAGGTCTACGTTGCGGATAACTCCGGCCGTGAAATCGTGCTGCGCGAGCTGGGGCCTGGAGACCATTTCGGCGAGCTCGCGTTACTCGGCGGGTCACCGCGCACTGCATCGGTGGAGACACTCTCGGACTGCGACGTGCGGCTCCTTACCGGCACGGTGTTCAAGGACTTCTTGTCGAAGCAACCGGAGGTGGCACTGAGCCTTATCCGTCACCTCGCACACCAGATCACTCACCTGACGGATACCGCCAGTGATTTGGCGCTGCTCTCTGTCTATGGGCGTATCGCCAAAATCCTGATGGAGCATGCGCAGGAGGAGGGGGGGCGGCTCATCACGCCGCCGCTCACTCAGCAGCAGATCGCCGATCGTGTTGGGTGCTCGCGGGAGATGGTAAGCCGCATCCTGGGCGACCTGAAGACCGGCGGCTATGTGTCCACCGAAGGCAAGCGCTTCGTGCTGGAGCGCAAGCTGCCGGAGCGGTGGTAAGCCCACAAAGATCCGGCCGACCCATGACCGACCTCGTCAGCCGCGCGCGCAGCTTCGCCACCGAGGCGCACCAGCGCATCGACCAGCGGCGTAAGTACACCCACCAGCCCTATCAGGAGCACCTGAAGGCCGTGGCCGGCTTGGTTGCGGAGGTGACGGACGACCCGGAGATGCTGGCCGCAGCTTGGCTGCATGACACCGTGGAGGACACCCCGGCGACCTTCGGTGATATCGAGCGCGAGTTCGGCGCCGCCGTGCGCGATTTGGTGGCGGACCTGACGGACGTGAGCAGCCCGAGCGACGGCAACCGCGACGTCCGCAAGGCTGTTGATCGCCAGCACACGGCGCGGGCGTCTAGCCGGGCCAAGACGGTCAAGCTCGCGGACCTCATCGACAACTGCCGGGACATCTGCGCCCACGACCCGCGCTTCGCCCGCGTCTACCTCACCGAGGCCGCGGCGTTGCTGGAGGTGCTCGACGACGGCGACGCCACGTTGTTCCGCCGCGCACAGCGGGCCGTGGCGGACTGCGCCCGCCGGCTCGGTCTGCCGGAGCCGCCGCAGAGCACGCCGGAGGAGCCGAACTGGCGGCCGCCCGCGGACCCCATGCTGGTGCAGCGCCGGGGGCTTGGGCTCTTCACCACGGCCTTCACGGCACGGGAGATCGCCCTGCCGCTCAGGTCTTTTGATGCCGAGCGTCCGGCGGCGGAGCTGCTGGCACAGGCCCGCGCAGCCGAGATGGAGGTCGCCGGCGTGCGCCGTCACGGTGTCTGCATTGGCTACTTGCGCCCGGATTGTCGGTGGGACCGCGAGCCGGCAGATGCGCTGCGGGCCTTCGCGCCGGCGCAGGTCCTGCGGGCGGATGCGTCCCTGTCGGAAGTTGTCCGGGTGCTGACCCGCTACGACTTCTGCTTCGTCACCGCCATGGGCGACGTCGCCGGCGTCATTACTCGCGGCGACATGCAGAGCCCCATCGTGCGCATGTGGCTGTTCGGCATCATCACGCTCATCGAGATGGAGCTGGGCGAGCGCATCCGGACCCGCTGGGCTGACGGCAGCTGGACGCGGCTCCTGTCAGAGGGGCGGCTCAAGAAGGCCGAGAGCCTGCTCGCCGAGCGACGCCGCCGCGGCCAGCATGTGGATCTGGCGGACTGCCTGCAGCTCTCTGACAAAGCGCAGATCGTGATGGAGGATGCCCAGGAGCGCGCCGCCTTCGGCCTGCCCACCAAAGGCGCCGCCAAGCGCGTGATGGGCGACCTGCAGTCACTGCGTAACAACCTCGCCCATGCCCAGGACATCGTCACCCACGATTGGCCGCAGATCGCGCGGCTCGCAGAGCGGGTGGAGGAGCTCATGAGCCGTCAGTGGGGCGCGGACCTGCTCGGCTGGTGAACCAGAGCGCGCTGCGGCGCGGCGGCGTCCACGCGGCCAAGCAGCATCAGGTCGCCGCCGGCAGCTCCAGCTCCCGCCAGAGCTTCAGCGTCGCGTCGGCCTGGTTCATGGTGTAGAAGTGAATGCCGGGGGCGCCGCCCTCCAGCAGCCGGTGGCAGAGGTCCAACACCACCTCGTGGCCGAAGGCGCGGATGGATGCTTTGTCGTCACCGTAGGCCTCCAGGCGCTTCCTGATGTAGCGCGGGATCTCCGCACCGCAGGCGTCCGAGAAGCGCGCCAGCTGGGTGAAGTTTGTGATGGGCATGACGCCGGCGACGATGGGAATGGTGATATCCGCCTCGTCACACAGCTCCACGAACTCGAAGTACGCGTCCGGGTTGAAGAAATACTGGGTGATGGCGGCATCCGCGCCGGCATCCACCTTGCGCTTGAAGTTCTCGAGATCCGCGATCGCGTTGGGCGCCTGCGGATGGAACTCCGGATACGCGGCCACTTCGATGTGGAAGCGATCGCCGTACTCGGCCCGCAAGAAGGCCACCAGCTCGTTGGCATAGCGGAAGGCGCTGCGCCCGGTGCTGCCCATGCCGGAGGGCATGTCGCCGCGCAGGGCGACGATGCGGCGGATGCCCTGGTCGATGTAGTGTCCGACGATGTCGCGGATTTCGGCCTCTTCGGAGCCGATGCAGGCCAGATGCGGTGCAGTGTCGATGCCCTGAGAGCACAGCCAGTCCACGGTCTGGAAGGTGCGCTCGCGTGTGGAGCCGCCGGCGCCGTAGGTGCAGGAGAAATACTCGGGGCCGACGGCGTTGAGCTTGGTCACCGTGTCCTTGAGCTTCTCCATGCCTTCCGGCGTCTTCGGCGGAAACAGCTCAAAGCTGAAGGTGCGGGTGTCTTGGGTGTTCATGGGCTGTCACCGTGTCTATAAAGAGTGCTGAACAGAATGCGCAAAGGGCCAAGGGCCAAGGCCCGGAAGCAGCGTCCTGACCCAGCCCTCGGCCCTCAGCCCTCAGCCCTCTCTTAATACCGGTAATGGTCCGTCTTGAACGGCCCGTCCACGGTGACGCCGATATACTCGGCCTGGTCCGGGCGCAGCTTGGTGAGCTTTGCGCCGATCTTCTCCAGATGCAGCCGGGCGACCTCTTCGTCCAGGTGCTTCGGCAGCACATAGACGCCGATGGGGTACTCCTCCGGCTTGGTGAAGATCTCGATCTGCGCCAGCACCTGATTGGTGAAGGAGTTGGACATCACGAAGCTCGGATGCCCCGTCGCGCAGCCCAGGTTCACCAGCCGGCCGCGGGCGAGCAGGGTGATCCGGTGGCCGTCCGGGAAGACGATCTGGTCCACCTGCGGCTTGATCTCGATCCACTCGTACTTGGACAGCTTGTCCACCTG
>NZ_JAIFKJ010000649.1 GCF_019695415.1 Thiohalocapsa sp. | reverse complement strand
ACGCGGCGATTGCGCCTATGACGAGGTCAACCCATACGCGCTCGAAGAACCCAGCGACCCGCAGAGCGCCGCCGGTAAAGCGGGCTGCGACCTCAAGCTGGGGCGCATACGCAAGGCTTAGGCGACGCTCGCTACGCACGCCGACCCCCTCCACCACGACCCGGTCGGCGGCTGGCGGGTGCCGCTGGGCCCGGCGCTGGCGGTCAACGACCTCCCCAACGCGCTCGGCATCCCCGTAGTGCTCGTGGTGGGCCTGAGGCTCGGCTGCTTGAGTCATTCCCTGCTGACGGTCGAGAGTATCCGCGCCCGTGGCGTGCGATTGCTGGGCTGGATCGCCAACGAGATCGACCCAGACATGCAGGCGCGGGACGAGAACATCGCCACGCTCGCGGCACTCATCGATGCCCCCACCCTGGGCGTGGTGCCCCGGCTCGATTTGCCGAAGCCCGAGGTCGTTGCCGAATACCTCCATTTGCAGCCGCTGCTGCGCTGATCGCCGCCGCTCGCCGCCAGAGCGCGGCGCCGTCACTGCAACGTGCTAAGCTCGGGCGCGGCGGTCGGAGGAGCGGCCGCCCGCAGTGGGGCGAGGGGTCGCGCCCGCGTAGGCCGTTCGCCATGTCAGCTCTGGGAGCTTAAGCCATGTCTGCCCTTAAACCCTGCCGCTTGAGCGCGGCATTCCGCTTCCGTCTCTGCGTCGCCTGGCTGCTGCTTGCGATCCTCGCGGTTTGGTGGCCTGCGACCGTGCAGGCCGATCCCATCGGCCAGGCGCTGGCCCTCGGTAATGCAAGCTTGGTGGTGGAAGAGGGCGGGCGGACGGTCATCGCCGACAATGCGGACCGGGGCATGGTGCCCGCGTCCACCATGAAGCTGCTGACGGCCCTCGCCGCCATCGATCGCTGGGGGCTCAACCATAGCTTCACGACCGAGTTTCGCCAGGGCCGAGACGGCCGCCTCTGGGTGGTGGGCGGTGGCGACCCCTATCTCGTCTCCGAGGAGCTGGATCAAGCCGTGCGGGCGTTGCGGCGCCAGGGCCTCTCGCGGGTCAGCGGCATCGGCCTGGACGATACCCTCTTCGCGGCTGGGGACCGCATCCCCGGACGCTCGGCCAGCCACAACCCCTATGACGCGCCGGTCACCGCCCTCGCGGTCAACTTCAATACGGTCAACGTCAATGTCTCCGGCGGGCGCGTCAGCAGCGCGGAGTCGCAGACGCCCATCACTCGCACGGCGCAGCGCATGGGCGCCGCCATGGGCGCTGGTAAGCACCGGGTCAACCTCAAGACGCGCGACAACGCGCTGAGCCATTTCGGCGAAGTGCTGGAGGCCAAGCTCGAGGCCGCGGGCATCCGCGTCGACGGCGGCGTTGAGGTCGGCCCTGCCCCGGCGACTGCCAAGCTGCTGCTGACCCATCGCAACAGCCGGCCGCTGTCCACTGTGGTGAAGAACATGCTGGAGTACTCCACCAACTTCGTCGCGAACGACCTCTTCCTGCTGCTGGGCGAGCGCGGCGGACAGAGCAGCATGGCGCAGTCGCAGCGGGCCATGGAGGACTGGGCGCGGCGCAAATTCGGCTGGCGCAGCTTCGCGATAGAGGACGGTGCCGGACTCTCCCGCGGCAACCGCCTGAGCGGGCGTCAGCTCATCGACGTGCTGGATGCGATGGAGCCCTACCGTAATCTGGTGCCTGTGCAGGACGGTAACCCCAACGTCCGGGCCAAGACCGGGACGCTGCGGGGTGTCAGCTGCTACGCGGGCTGGGTGCGACGCAACGGCGGCTGGACCCCATTCAGCCTGCTGATCAATCAGCAGGTCGCCTACGGCTTCCGCAATCAGGTGGCGAGCGCCCTGGCCGCGGCGCCGACGCTGGCGCGGTACTAAGCCCAACCGCGTGCGACCAGCCCGAACGCCTTTGCGTCTCACGTCTGTGGGCCGATTCCGACGGATGCTGGCCATGCCGCTGGCGGGGCTGCTCGCCGGCTGTGCCCCATTGATACCGCCGACGGAGCAGGGCAGTGCCGCCACGGCCCCGCGCCCGGCGCCCGTCGCCTCGCCGTACTGGAAGGCAAACGGCGGTTATCCCTCACTCGCCCCCCTGCTGCGACGTGTCACGCCGGCGGTGGTGAACGTCGCCGTGATCTCCGAGGTCTCGCTGGAAGATCATCCCTTCCTCACGGACCCTGCGTTCCGGCAGTTTTTGGAGCAGTTCGATATCGAGCCGCCTGCGCCGGAGGAGCTCCGCCGGCGCGAGAGCGTCGGCTCCGGCGTCATTGTCGATGCCCGCCGCGGGCTCGTCCTCACCAATGCCCATGTCATCGAAGACGCCCGGGATATCACCGTCACCCTCAAGGACCGGCGCAGCTTCAAGGCCCGGCTCATCGGCCGTGACCCCGGCACCGATGTCGCCGTGCTGCGTATCATGCCGCTGGAGGCACCGGACTTGGACTTCGCGGACTCCAACGCCCTGGAGGTTGGCGACTTTGTGCTCGCTATCGGCAACCCCTTCGGCCTCGGCCAGACCGTCACCTCGGGCATTGTCAGCGCGGTAGGGCGCACCGGCATCGCCGACGACAGCCTGGGCGAGCTGATTCAGACCGATGCGTCCATCAATCCAGGCAATTCCGGCGGCCCCCTCATCGACCTCGCCGGGCGCATCGTCGGCATCAATACCGCCCTCATCGGGCCCTCCGGCGGCAACGTCGGCATCGGCTTCTCGGTGCCCTCCAACCGAGTGCAGCGGGCCGTGCGGCGGATGCTCGGCGAGCGCTGACACCGATCCTGGCAGGACGCCCACGACGCGGGGCGGACAAACGAAGCGCGTTCCGCCCCCCAACCCCCATCCAACTAAGCGACCGGCTAACGCCGAGCCCGCGCCGCCTCAGCCGCCGGTCACCGGCGGGAAGAAGGCCAGCTCGTCTCCGTCCGTCACCTGGGTGTCAGGACCGGCCATGAGCTGATTCACGGCGGCGAGCACCGGGCGACCGTCGCCGAGCGCCGCCGCCCAGGCGCCGCCGCGCTCGCAAAGGCCGGCGCGGATCTCTGCCACCGTGCCCGCGTGCTCCGGCGCTAGTGCTTCTTCGGCGGTGCCCAGCGCTTCGCGCAGGCTCGCGAAATAGCGCACGCGGATCATGTCAGGAGCTCCGTGAACGGAATGAAGCCGACCGTGGCGCCGGCCTGGAAAGACTGGCCTTCCTTCAGCTCCACCAGGCCATCCGCCCAGGTCAAGGAAGTGAGATCGGCCGAGGAGCGGCTGGCGAACACCTGGACACTGGCCTGGCCGGCGGCGTCCACAACCAGCCGGGCGCGCTGGTACTCTCGGCGCTGGTCGGGCTTTGGCCAGTCGAAGCCCGCGGCGGCCTGAATGCGCCGCGGCGTGGGCAGCGGGTCGATGCCCTGCATGCGCTGGATGAAAGGCCGTGCGAACAGGCAGAACGTGACGAACAGCGACACAGGATTACCGGGGCTGCCGATGAAGGGCGTGTCTGCGATGTGGCCGAAGGCGAGGGGACGGCCCGGGCGCATCGCAACGCTCCAGAGGTCGAGACGGCCAAGCTCGGCGACGGCCGGGCGCACGTGATCCTCTTCGCCGACGGAGACACCACCACTTGCGAGCACCAAATCGGCCCGGTCGGCGCCGTCGGCGAGCGCGGCGCGGGTCGCCTCGCGGGTATCCGGCTGTCTCTTCTAAACCTCTGACGCTGCCGCCCACGGAGCCGAGTGCAAGCTGGGTGGGCGCCGTAGCATAAAAACAA
>NZ_JAIFKJ010000399.1 GCF_019695415.1 Thiohalocapsa sp. | reverse complement strand
CCCTGAACGTCCAGCCGCCGGCGGTGATCCTGATGGCCGGCCTGCAGGGCTCGGGCAAGACCACCACGACGGGCAAGCTCGCACGCTTCCTGAAGGAGCGTCAGGGCAAAAAGGTCATGGTGGTGAGCACCGACGTCTACCGCCCGGCCGCCATCCACCAGCTGGCCACCGTGGCCAAAGAGGTCGGCGTCGACTGCTTCCCGAGCAGCGCCGACCAGCAGCCGGCGGCCATCGCTGAGGGCGCCGTCGCCGCGGCTCGCAAGCAGTTCAAAGACGTGCTCATCGTGGATACCGCCGGCCGGCTCGCCATCGACGAGGCGATGATGGCCGAGATCCAGGCGCTGGAGACGGCGCTGTCGCCGGCGGAGACGCTGTTCGTGGTGGACAGCATGACGGGTCAGGACGCCGCCAAGACCGCCAAGGCCTTCCACGACGCGCTGCCGCTGACCGGGGTCATCCTCACCAAGGCGGATGGCGACGCCCGCGGCGGTGCGGCGCTCTCCGTCCGCGAGATCACCGGCAAGCCCATCAAGTTCCTCGGCACCGGCGAAAAGACAACGGCACTTGAGCCATTCCATCCGGACCGCGTGGCGTCGCGGATTCTCGGCATGGGCGACGTGGTCTCGCTGGTGGAAGAGGTCCAGCAGAAGGTAGACCACAAGCAAGCCGAGAAGCTTGCGAAGAAGCTCAAGAAGGGCAAGGGCTTCGACCTCACGGACTTCCGCGACCAGCTGAAGCAGATGAGCCAGCTCGGCGGCATGGCGGGGCTCATGGACAAACTCCCCGGCATGGGCGAGGTGCCGGACCACGTGAAAAGCCAGGTGAACGACAAAGAGGTCGTCAAGCTCATCGCCATCGTCGACTCCATGACGCCCATGGAGCGCGCCCATCCGCAGATCATCAAGGGCAGCCGACGCAAGCGCATCGCTGTCGGCTCCGGCACCCAGGTCCAGGACGTGAACAAGCTCCTCAAGCAGTTCACGCAGATGCAGAAGATGATGAAGAAGATGAAGGGCGGCAACATGGCCAAGATGATGCGGCAGATGCAGGGCCGGCTGCCGCCTGGCATGGGCGGGCTCGGCGGCCCCGGGGGCGGACTGCCGCCGGGTGGCTTCCCGCCCGGTGGTGGCTTCCCGATGTGAGGCTGGGCCGGTCACTCGTGCGGGTAAGGTCGCTGTTGCGCGCCGATCACCACGGCAGCAGAGATTTGGCTGGTTGCAGTTGGTGCGGGACCGAACATGGGCTGGCGTGCTGAGCTGCACCTGCGCTGCGAGCAACGCGCCGGCCCCGCGGGGCCGCGCACGGTGCTGGCCCGCAAGCACCAGCTGGGTCCGATGACACTCCAGCGCGCCTTCCATCCGGAGGGAGCGCCCTGTCATCTCTACCCCTTGCACCCTCCAGGCGGAGTCGTGGGCGGGGATGCCCTGGACATCCAGCTGGACGTCGTCGCAGGTGCACATGCACTGGCCACCACGCCGGGCGCGGCGAAGTTCTACCGCAGCGCCGGAGAGAGCGCCCTGCAGACCCAGGTGTTGTCGGTGGCCCGGGGCGCTGTGCTCGAATGGCTGCCGCAGCCCGCCATCCTGTTCCCGGGCGCTCGGGTTCGAGCCCATACCGAGGTTCTGCTGCGCGGCGATGCGCGCTTGCTCGGATGGGAGGTGACCGCCCTCGGCCGGCCCGTGATCAACGAGCGTTTCAGCCAGGGCACCCTGGACGCGACGCTCGCGCTGAGCCGCGACGGCCGCCCGCTGCTGCAAGATCGACTGCGCATCGCCGCGGCGGCGGATCTGGAGCGCGCCGGCGGTCTACGCGGGCGTCCGGTGACCGGCACCTTTCTTGCGGCAGCTGCCGACGCGGAGGCACTCGAGATGACGCACGCCGTGCTCGCCGGTGCCCCCGGTATACTGACCGGCGTCACCCTCCTCGACGATCTGCTGGTGGTGCGTGCCCTGGCGGATACTACGGAGCCGGTTCAGGAGTTATTCTGTGCCCTCTGGGCTGCGCTGCGCCCGCGGTTGCTGGGCCTCGCTCCGCAGCCGCCGCGTATCTGGGCGACGTGATGCCCCTTCCGCCGTAGAAGCTCCCCCCAAATCGCTGTTCATCCCTTGAGAGGGCGCCATGGATCTCACACCGCGCGAGAAAGACAAGCTGCTGCTCTTTACGGCCGGTCTGCTGGCGGAGCGACGCCGGGACCGGGGGCTGAAGCTGAACTACCCCGAGGCCATCGCCCTCATCAGCTGCGCCATTCTGGAAGGCGCCCGGGACGGCCGCACCGTTGCCGAGCTGATGGACTACGGCCGCACCCTGCTGACCCGTGACGACGTCATGGAGGGTGTGCCGGAGCTGATCCCTGACGTTCAGGTGGAGGCCACCTTCCCCGACGGTACCAAGCTGGTGACCGTGCACGATCCAATTGTTTAAGCAGTTTCGAGTCTCGAGGTGCGAGTATCGAGGGACGGGACAACATCCCACCTGCCTCCTGTGAGCCTCGAGCCTCGTCACTCAATACTCGATACTCGATACTCGGTCATCGCCACTTGGAGCGCAGCGAATGATGATCCCAGGTGAAATACTCACCGCCCCCGGCGACATCGAGCTCAACGCCGGACGCCCGGTGCTCACCGTTGAGGTGGCCAATACCGGCGACCGGCCCATTCAGGTGGGCTCCCACTACCACTTCTATGAGACCAATTCGGCGCTCCGCTTCGACCGTGAGCCCACCCGCGGCCACCGGCTGGACATCCCCGCCGGCACCGCGGTGCGCTTCGAGCCGGGGCAGAGCCGAACGGTGGACCTGGTGCCCTATGCAGGCGACCGCGTCGTTTATGGCTTCACCGGCAAGGTGATGGGTCCTCTGGACCCAAGCAGCGACACACCAGACACCGGCGCCGACGGAGGTGACACGCCATGAGCAGGATCTCCCGTGACGCTTATGCGTCCATGTTCGGCCCGACGACGGGCGATCGGGTCAGACTCGGCGACTCCGAGCTCATCATCCAGGTGGAGCGGGACCACACCGTCTATGGTGACGAGGTCAAGTTCGGCGGCGGCAAGGTCATCCGTGACGGCATGGGGCAATGCCAGCGCCAGGCGGATGAGGTGGTCGACACCATCATCACCAACGCCCTGATCCTGGACCACTGGGGCATCGTCAAGGCCGATATCGGCATTAAGGACGGCCGCATCGCCGGCATCGGCAAAGCGGGCAATCCGGACACGCAGGCCGGTGTGGACATTCTGGTCGGCCCGGGCACCGAGGCGATCGCCGGCGAGGGCATGATCGTCACCGCCGGCGGCATCGATGCCCATATCCACTTCATCTGTCCGCAGCAGGTGGAAGAGGCGCTGATGTCCGGCGTCACCACGATGTTGGGCGGCGGCACCGGTCCCGCCACTGGCTCCAACGCCACCACCTGCACCCCTGGGCCCTGGAATATCCACCGCATGCTCCAGGCCGCGGAATATCTGCCCATGAACCTAGGCTTTCTCGGCAAGGGCAACGGCAGCTTGCCGAACCCGTTGGAAGAGCAGGTCCGTGCCGGGGCCATGGGGCTCAAGCTGCATGAGGACTGGGGCACCACGCCAGCCGCCATCGACTGCTGCTTGGGCGTTGCCGAGAAGATGGACGTGCAGGTGGCCATCCACACGGACACGCTGAACGAGTCCGGCTTCGTCGAGGACACCATCGCCGCCTTCAAGGACCGGTGCATCCACACCTACCACACCGAGGGTGCCGGCGGCGGTCATGCGCCGGACATCATCAAGGCCGCAGGTTTGGCCAACGTGCTGCCGTCGTCCACCAATCCGACCCGGCCCTACACGGTGAACACCGTGGACGAGCACCTCGACATGCTGATGGTCTGCCATCACCTGTCGCCATCGATCCCGGAAGACGTCGCCTTTGCGGAGTCCCGCATCCGCAAAGAGACCATCGCCGCGGAGGACATCCTGCACGACTTCGGCGCCTTCAGCATGATCGCGTCGGACTCCCAGGCGATGGGCCGCGTCGGCGAGGTGATCACCCGCACCTGGCAGACGGCGCACAAGATGAAGGTGCAGTTCGGCAGTCTGTCATCCCCCGACGGCTTGAGCGACCCCGCCGAGCACGACAACGCCCGCGCCAAGCGCTATGTCGCCAAGTACACCATCAACCCCGCCATCACCCACGGCATCGCCCACGAGGTCGGCAGCGTCGAGGTGGGCAAGCTTGCGGATCTGGTGCTCTGGCGCCCGGCCTTTTTCGGCGCCAAGCCAAGCCTGATCCTGAAGGGCGGGCTCATCGCCGGCGCCGCCATGGGCGACCCCAACGCCTCCATCCCCACCCCGCAGCCGGTGCACTATCGGCCGATGTTCGCCGCCTTCGGTCGCGCTGTGGGCCACACCTGCATGACCTTCGTCTCCGGCTGGGCCATGCAGGATGCGGTGGCACAGAAGCTGAACCTGAAGCGCCTGATCGGCGTGACGCGGGATGTCCGGCACGTCACCAAGGCGGACATGATCCACAACGCCTGGCAGCCCAATATCGAAGTCGATCCGCAGACCTACGAGGTGCGTGCCGACGGCCGACTGCTCACCTGCGAGCCGGCGGACGTGCTGCCCATGGCGCAGCGGTATTTTTTGTTTTGAGTGTCGAGGGGCGAGGATCGAGGGGCTGGGGGCGAGGCGTTGATGGCGCACGGGTATAGGGCGGAGTCGGAAGTGGCTTCGCCGCTCGCCGATCTGTCCCGGCTCGCCGATCTGGGCCTTATCGAGCAGGATATTCGCGGCGAGCGCTTTGTCGAGCGTCACCTGGACGACCTGCTGGGCTATGTCGCCGCGGTCCGCGGACGCTTGGGCGATGTCAGCGATGGCTGAGAGCGGTCTGCCGATGCTGACGCGCCGCCTGCCAAATGCCGGCAAGGCGAACGCCGCCGCACACCTCACCCTGGACCAACGCGGCCGCTCGCGCCAGCGCATCTGTCTGGACGACGGGCGGGAGGCGGGTATCCTGATGCCGCGGGGTGAGGTCCTGCGCGACGGCGACCTGTTGGGCACCGAGGATGGGCGCTTCATGGTGCGAGTTGTCGCCGCGCCCGAGCCGCTCTCCTGCGCCCAGAGCCCAGACCCAATGCTGCTGGCCCGCGCCTGCTATCACCTGGGCAACCGCCATGTGGCGCTGCAGATCGAGCCGGGGCGGCTCTGCTGGCTGCGCGACCATGTGTTGGACGCCATGGTGGTGGGCCTCGGCCTCCGTGTCACGCAGATCGACGCGCCGTTCGAGCCCGAGCCGGGCGCTTACGGTGGCGGACAGGGTCACGGCCATGCGCGCGGCCCCGACCATGCGCACGGCCACCGACACCATCATGGCCACGAGCCCAAGCACCACAGCCACGACTGACGGCCCGCCGCGGCTGCGACCGGCACTGCTGCGGCTCATGCAGCTGGTGAGCCCGTCGCTGCCGGTGGGGGGCTTCACCTATTCTCAGGGGCTGGAGTGGGCTGTGGAGGCGGGCTGGGTCCGCGATGCCGCCGACACCGAGGACTGGCTCACTGGTGAGCTTACAGCAACGCTGGCTCCGCTGGATTTGCCCGTTGCTGCCCGAATGATGGGCGCGGTGGGCGCCGGCGACCGCGGCGGGCTGCAGCATTGGATCGATCTGCTGCTGGCGGCCCGGGAGACCAGCGAGCTGCGCGCGGAGGAGCGCCAGCGCGGCCGGGCCATGGCGGATCTGCTCTGCGCCTTGGGCCTGCCGGCGGCGGCGGATTGGCGGGATCTGTTGGCGCAGAGTCAAATGGCCGGCTTCGCGTTTGCCGCCACACGCTGGGAGATTCCGGTGGCGGATGGGCTGGGTGGCCTCGCCTTCGCGTGGGCGGAGAACTTGACGCTTGCCGCGGTGAAGCTGGTGCCCCTGGGGCAGAGTGACGGTCAGCGCGTGCTCGCGCGCCTTGCCGGGCGGATTCCTGCGATGGTGGACCTGGCGCTCGGCTTGGGTGACCATGACATCGGTGCATCGAGCCCCGCGCTTGCCATCGCCAGCGCTCGGCATGAGCAGCAATACACCCGGCTGTTTCGGTCCTAGCTTCTACAAAACTCCGCTTCCGTCCCGCATCATGCCTCACAACAACCCTTTGCGCGTCGGCGTCGGCGGCCCCGTCGGCTCCGGTAAGACGGCGCTCCTGGACGCGCTCTGCAAGCGGCTGCGCGGCGACTACGAGATCGCGGTGGTGACAAACGACATATACACTCGGGAGGATGCGGAGTTCCTGATCCGCTCCGAGGCGCTGGAGTCCACGCGGATCGTCGGTGTGGAGACGGGCGGTTGTCCGCACACAGCCATCCGAGAGGATGCCTCGATGAATCTCGCCGCCGTCCAGGACCTGCAGGCGCGCTTTCCGGCGCTGGACCTGATCTTCATCGAGAGCGGTGGCGATAACCTGGCGGCCACCTTCAGCCCGGAGCTGGCGGATCTGACCATCTATGTCATCGATGTGTCCGAGGGCGAGAAGATCCCGCGCAAGGGCGGCCCCGGCATCACCCGCTCGGACCTGCTGGTCATCAACAAGATCGACCTCGCACCGCACGTCGGCGCGTCGCTGGATGTGATGGAGCGCGATGCCAAGCGCATGCGCGGCGAGCGGCCTTTCGTCTTCACCAATCTCCGGGTGGGCGAGGGGCTGGACGTCATCGTCGACTTCGTGCGCCGCGAAGGACTGCTGGCGCCGGCCCCCGCAGGCCCTTGATCGACATATGATGGTCACAGCCGAACATCGGCCGGCTTGGACGCGACGGCTCGCTATTGCCCCGCTGGTGCTCCTGATCAAGGTCTATAAGTATCTGGTCTCGCCGTTGATCGGGCCACGCTGTCGCTTCCTACCCACCTGCTCGGACTACGCGCTGGAGGCGCTCGCTCGACATGGGCCGATCCGCGGCGGCTGGCTTGCGGTGCGTCGCATCGGCCGCTGTCATCCGTGGGGGGACTCGGGCTACGATCCGGTGCCGCCTGTTGCGCCCGCGCCTCGGCCACAGGACACACCAGAGGAGCCCCCCCGGGGCTAAGCCATGGTGACTCTCAGCAGCCACCGAGATATGGAGCCCCTCCCGTCATGAGCGATGCGAACTCTGGTGAGGCGCCGAAGTCCGCCGCGTCTCCGCTAGCGGCAAGCCGGCAGCCAGATCCAGCTGTGGAGGCGGCCATCCGCATCGGCTTGATCGGGGCGCTGCTGCTCCTCTGCTATCGCATCATGGAGCCTTTCCTCGTGCCCATTGCCTGGGCCATCATCTTGGCGGTGGCCTCTTGGCCCGGCTACAAGCGCCTACTGGCGTTGGTGGGCGGGCGGCGGGTGACCGCAGCAGTGCTCTTCGTCGTCATTGCCCTGTTGGTGCTGTTGGTTCCCGTCACCATGCTGAGCGGTACGGTGGCGCAGGGAGCCGAATGGCTGGCCCAGAGCTTCGAGGCGGGCGACATCAGGGTCCCGGCGGCGCCGGACTTGAGCCACGTGCCGCTGTTTGGCGCCGAGATGCAGTCTCTGTGGCAGGATGCCTCCACCAATCTGCAGGACGTGCTGCGTACCCTGGAGCCTCAGCTCAAGGCCATCGGTAGCTGGCTGCTGAATCTGGCCACCAGTGCCGGCGTGGGGCTGCTGCATTTCGTGCTGGCGATCTTGATTGCCGGGGTGCTGCTGGCGAAGAGCGATGTGGGGCGCCGTGCCGCACAGGCCATCGGCTGGCGCCTGGCCGGCCCCCGCGGGCTCGGCTTCGTGCGCCTCGCGGAGACCGTCGTCCGCAGTGTATCCCGCGGCATCCTCGGTGTGGCGCTCATCCAGGCGATGCTCGCCGGGCTCGGCATGCTCGCGGCGGGCGTGCCCATGGCCGGACTCTGGGCGCTGGTGGCGTTGCTGCTGGCTGTGGTGCAGATCGGCGCGTTTCCGGTACTGCTGCCGGTGATGATCTACCTGTTCTATACCGCTGACCTCACCACGGCGGTGCTGTTCGCCCTCTGGTCGCTGTTCGTCGGCTCCATCGACAACGTGCTGAAGCCCATGTTGCTGGGCCGGGGTGCGTCGGTGCCCATGCCGGTGATCTTCATTGGCGCCATCGGCGGTTTCATTGCCGCCGGCATCATCGGGCTCTTCATCGGGGCCGTCGTTCTTGCCCTCGGCTATGAGCTCTTTCTGGCCTGGCTCGCCGAGGTGGCTCCTCCGGGCACAGAAGCACCAAAGGCGACGGACGTCGAAGCGTCACTTGCCGCCGACAGCCCCGATGCCACGGGCTGAGGCTCGGCAGCCACTAGTCGGCGCTGCGAGCGCTCAGCAGAGGATGACCTCGATGCCAATACGGGCGTTATGCTCGGCGTTCGGGTCGAGCCGCTCGATGCGGGCGCAGAGTTGGCGCTGACGGTCGAGCAGGCGGGCCGCCATGAGGTTCTCGCCGCGCGGCAGGTAGCCGAGCTTGCGCCCTCGCCAGCGCAGGGCGACGGCATTGGCGTCGTGCGGGTTGTCCGCTTCGCGCTCCAGTGTCAAGGGCGTGCGGCGCGCCAAGGCCGGCCAGAGCTGTGGTGCCTCATGATGGCGGAAGCCGGCGAGGGCGCTGCGCTGCAGCCGAATGACGCGAGCTGCGGGTGGCCCTGCGCTTAGCACTGGGTTCAGGCGCAATGCGCGCTGGCTTGCGGGGCGGTTCGCTGGGAGCATTGACGATCTCCTGATGCTGATCGCGGCTGTGGCTGTTGCCGGCAGTGTGCTCGCCCTGGTGGCTCAATGCGTGAGCCGATTGTCCGAATACCGCGCACACTCGGATGGCTAACTGGGGTGCAAAGCGGGTCGACGTTCGGGACAATCCGCGCGCGTGCTCACGGGGCGATTGCTCCGCCGCCCGGCCGAGTCTTGTCGCGGCCTTAGGACACTCCCCGTTGCGCTTCGCGCAGCTCGCCGCGCCGCCTCAAAACTAAGGAGAACGCCATGTCTAGGTTCAATTTGCCGGCCGTCCTTGGCCTACTGCTCGTTGTATCGGCGCTGCCGGTTGTGGCGGCGGAAGGCGAAGAACCAACCCCTGTCACCATCGACGATCCGTCAATCCCCGTCGATCAGCTCCAGCTGCTGCTCACGCCGCTGCCGACGGCGCAATTCCTGGTCGAGGCTAACGCCAGGCACGGCCTGGTGCAGGAAACCTCCGAAGCCATCGCGGCGGCGCAGACGGAGGACAAACGCCTGTACGGAGATGCGCCGGAGCTGGAAGGCGCGGATGAGGCAGGCGTAGATGCGGCGGTGGATTCCGTACGGGCTGCATTGCTGAATGACATCAATGAGCTGCGCGAAGAGCGCACCCATCGGCTGGACGGCTTGACTGCGGCCGTCGCCGCCCTGGAGGCGAAAGCGAGCCCGGACGATGCCGACACCCAGGCACAAATCCGAGACTACCGGCTGTATGCATCCGCTGTGCGCGGGATCGAGCTTGACTTGGCGGATGCCGGTGCCTCCTGGCTGGCGATCCAAGGCTGGCTCACGTCGGATGAGGGCGGCCTGCGTTGGGTGCTCAATATCGCCAAGTTTATCGGGATTCTGCTGGTGGCCTGGATCGTTTCGGGGATCTTCCGCAGCATGATCCATCGGGGATTGCAGAAGGTGCCGGGTACCTCTGCGCTGCTGGAGGACTTCCTCGTGCGCGCGGCCCGCTGGGTGGTGATGGCCATCGGCATCGTTATGGCCCTGGCGGCGCTGGAGGTGAGCATCGGGCCGTTGCTCGCCGCTTTGGGTGCCGCGGGCTTCATTCTCGCCTTCGCGTTACAGGACTCCCTGAGCAACTTTGCGAGCGGCCTGATGATCCTGTTCTTCCGGCCTTTCGATACGGGCGACGTGGTGGATGCCGGCGGCGTCTCGGGCACCGTGCAATCGCTGAATCTGGTCTCGACGACCATCAAGACCTTTGACAACAAGACGATGATCGTGCCGAACAACAAGATCTGGGGCGACATCATCACCAACGCCAGCGGTGTCACCGAGCGGCGCGTCGACATGGAGTTCGGTATCGGCTACGACGACGACATGGATCGCGCCCAAGCCATTCTCGAACAGATCGTGGCCGCGCATCCCAAGGTGCTGAAGGAGCCGGCGCCCACGATCAAGCTGAGCGCGCTGGGTGAGTCCTCGGTGAATTTCATCGTCCGTCCGTGGGTCAAGACCGCGGATTATTGGGCGGTGTTCTGGGACATTACCCGAGAGGTCAAGCGTCGCTTCGACGCCGAGGATATCGGCATCCCCTATCCGCAGCAGGACGTGCACCTGCACCTGGCAGGCAATGCGCAGGCGTTGGCGCAGCTTGCTCCGCCGGCTGTTGGCCAGACCACCAGCGCCATGACGAAGGACGGCGGACTCGACGACGGGGACGCGGAGCGCAACGAGTAGCGTTATACCCGTCGCGCATGGGTTTTCGGTTAAGGGAGGTGCGTCGCTCGTGCCCGAGCGCAAGGCACGACGACGAGTCATAGTCACCAC
>NZ_JAIFKJ010000471.1 GCF_019695415.1 Thiohalocapsa sp. | reverse complement strand
AGCCGGGCCTGTGCAGACATTGGGCGGTTTCCCGGCTCCTTCATTTTCAGCGACTGACGTCGCCGAAAATGGCGGGGCATCCTGCCCCGCACGGGAAGCGCCAATAAATCGGCGCTGCCCTAACATCACGTCAGCAAGTTGCATAGGAGCTGAGATTTTCACTTCAGCTTGATGTATTCGTGAATCTTTAGTCGCGCTGCGTGTCCTTGATGGCGAAAATGCTCTTTTCAGTACTTCGGCTTCAACGGAAGTCCACCGCGACCGGAGGCTCATGGCCATCTTGTCTCTCGCCCTAAGGAGCCTGCTCAATCGCCATACCACGGTGCTCCTGACGCTCGCGTCGATCGCGCTGAGCGTGGCGCTGCTGGTGGGTGTGGAGCGGCTGCGCACCGAGACCCGGGCGAGCTTCGCCAGCACCATCGCCGGCACGGACCTCATCGTCGGCGCCCGCAGCGGCCCGGTGCAGCTGTTGCTGTATTCGGTGTTTCGCATCGGCAACGCCACCAACAACATCTCTTGGGAGAGCTATCAGGATCTCGCGGACCAGCCTAGGGTGGCCTGGACAGTGCCGCTGTCGCTGGGGGACTCGCACCGGGGCTTTCGGGTGCTGGGCACCACCGACGCGTATCTCGCGCATTACCGTTACGGCCGCGATCAGCCGCTTGCCCTGACGGAGGGCGCCTGGCTCGACGACCTCTTCGACGCGGTGCTCGGTGCCGAGGTAGCCGACCGGCTGGGCTACCGGCTCGGCGATTCGCTTACCATCGCCCACGGCGCCGGCGACGTAGCCTTCGCCCGCCACGACGACAAGCCCTTTCGCGTCGCCGGCATCCTGGCGCGCACGGGCACCCCGGTGGACCGCACCGTGCACGTGAGCCTGGAGGCCATCGAGGCCATTCATCTCGGCTGGCGCGGCGGCGCCCCCATGCCGGGCGTCGAGATCGGCCCCGATCAGGCCCGCGCCATGGATCTGACACCAGAGGCAATCACCGCCGTGCTGGTTGGGCTCGACTCGCGCATCGCCACCTTCGGCGTGCAGCGCTGGGTCAACGACTATCCAGAAGAGCCGCTGCTCGCGATCCTGCCCGGCGTGGCGCTGGCGGAGCTCTGGTCCCTCGTGGGCGTGGCAGAGAACGCCCTGCTGGTGGTCTCCGCCTGCGTCGTACTGGTGGGGCTCATCGGCATGCTGACCGCGCTCCTGATCGGTCTCAACGAGCGCCGGCGGGAGATGGCCATCCTGCGCTCCGTCGGCGCCAGACCGGCACAGGTGCTGGGGCTGATCGTCGGGGAGGCGGCCTTCGTGACCCTGCTGGGGCTCGCCGCTGGCGTCGGGCTCCTGTATCTGCTGCTTATGGTGGCACAGCCGCTGCTGGCCTCGGAGCTCGGGCTCTTCATCGACATCGGTGCGCCGAGCCTGCGCGAATGGCTGTTGCTGGCCACCGTGCTCTGCGCTGGTGTGCTGGCGGGGCTGTTGCCTGGTTGGCGGGCATACCGCATGTCACTGGCCGACGGGCTGTCCATCCGCGTCTGACTGGCTTGTACGTAGGCCCTCCTCCGTGCGCGCCGATGCCCCCATGTTATTTCGCCTTCGACATCCCTTCGTTCCAGGCCTGTCCGCGTAGCGGCGCTAGGTCAGCTCACACAGAGACCGATGATGACTCTCCAGCCCCACGCCAGCCCCCGCCTCTGGGCCTTGCTCTTGCTGCTCGCATTGATCCTCGCCGGCTGCGGCGGCGATACCGACGATGCGGGCAGATCCGACAGTGATACCGGCGACAGCGGTGGCCGTCTCTCGCCCGAGGAGCTGGCGGCAACTCCCGCACCGGCGGCCCTGAGGGACGGCCCGGAGCTTGAATGGGACGACCTGATTCCGGCCGACTGGCGTCCGGACAAGCTCTTCGAGCAGTACGATGTCGATAACATCGACGACGATGACCCGCGCGCCGATGCCCTGATGGACAAGCTGGAAACCCTCTGGGCGGAGGCACCGGTCGTGCCGGAGCTGGATGGGCAGACGGTGAAGCTGCCGGGCTTCGTGGTGCCGCTCACCACAGACGCCGCAGAGATCCGAGAGTTTCTCCTCGTGCCCTACTTCGGCGCGTGCATCCATGTGCCACCGCCGCCGCCGAATCAGACCGTGTATGTCGTCACGAGCGACGACGGCGCCTACCGCGGCGAGCTCTTTGATACCGTCTGGGTGGAGGGGACCATGCACGTCGAGCAGTTCACGGATGACCTTGGCACCGCGGGCTACCGCATCGACGCCGTCCGCGTCAGCCCTTACGAGGAAGAGAGCTGAGCGCAGGATGGGCGACGGCGGCGCTGCTGGCGACCGCACTGCTCGCCGCGGCTGTTGCAGCCCGGGCAGAAGCCGCCGTCTGCCACATCCACCCGCCCGGTGAGGCCCTCGGCGACGGGTCGGCTAAACTCATCGGTCCCTACCCCGATGCGCACCGATGCGAGCGTGAGCGCCAGCTGCGCTTTGGCGCCGCCGGGCGCTGCCACTGCGCCGCCCCGTTCACTCCCGACTGGCTCGGCAGGCGCGCCGTGGACAGACCCACGCCCGCGGTCGCAGACCCCAGCCTGCAGACCCCGGGGGGCGCCCCCGGGCTGCCACTGCCGTAATTCCCTGGGGCGGCCCTGGAGCCCGGCGAAGGTGGAAAGCACAGGTCAGGAGCGACCCAGGCCGCGCGCGATCTGGAACACCCGCTCGATGAAATGCTCCATGCCCGCGCGCCGATTCGGGCTCAGGTGCTCGGCAAGACCGGTGCCGGCGATGTAAGGTCGCGGATCGGTCTCCAACACCGCCTGCGGCGTCTTGCGCTGGAAGGGCACCAACAACAGCGCGACCAAGCCGCGCACCAGCGGTGTCTCCGCGTCGGCACGGTATTCGATCACCGGTGGATCATCATCGGTGAGGCTGCCGGTGAGCCAGGTCTTGGTATTGCAACCCTTGACCAGGTTCAAGTCGGTCTGCTCGCTGTCGGCCACGGGCAGGAGCTCGCGGCTCAGATCGCCGATGAACTCGTAGCGGGCCTCCCAGGTCTCCAGCAGCTCGAAGGCATCGAGGACGTCTTGGCTGTTCATCGCTTGCCCTCCAGTGTCTTGGGCGGTGTCGAAGCGGCACTGCATACCGCAGTAGTGCTCGTCGGTTCAACACATGGGGCACACACCTGGCCACCGCCAGCCCGTAGCCAGCATCTGGGGTCGGAGTCGTCGGGGGCACGTAAGGATTGCTTGGTATAAACCACAATATCGATTATACTTTACCGCAAGATCACCCACTCAGGGCGCTTGGGCAGAAGGGCACCAGCAGCGATCTTCGGCCAGTCGCTGCGGCGCCCGCCCCCGCCACCCCTCACAGGCAAGCCCCTCATCGGAGCTCGACTAATGGCATTTCTCAACGCGCTGTCCGAGCTCGACACAGCGGCGACAGGCTCGGTCGCCGCACCGCAGGCTCATCCCAACAAGGCAACTGTCCTCGAGCTGCGCCCGTCCTTTTTCCGCTGGCGCGAGCAATGGTGCGTGGGTATCGAAGCCCTGGATCGGGACCACCGCGCCCTGACCAAACGCATCGACGACAGTGCCCAGCGCTTCGGCGCCTGGCACGCGCCGCGGGCGGAGCAGGCGATCTCGCGCGACGGCGGGCCGGGGTCGGCCCTTGCGCTGCGCTTCTGGCTGTCGGCGCTGCACGAACGCGCCCGCGTCGCCTTCGCCCGGGAAGACGCCCTGATGCGCGCGGCGCACTACCCGGACAC
>NZ_JAIFKJ010000501.1 GCF_019695415.1 Thiohalocapsa sp. | reverse complement strand
CTGGAAGACATCCGCTTCCCGATCGCCTACATCAAGACCTGCGGCGGCCCGCCGGCCGGTATCCAGCCGGAGCGCGACCGCCTGAACAAGTACGGCCGCCCGCTGCTCGGCGCCACCATCAAGCCGAAGCTGGGCCTGTCGGCCAAGAACTACGGCCGCGCCGTCTACGAGTGCCTGCGTGGCGGTCTGGACATGACCAAGGACGACGAGAACGTCAACTCCCAGCCGTTCATGCGCTGGCGTGACCGCTTCGAGTTCGTCGGCGAGGCCATCCAGAAGGCCCAGCAGGAGACCGGCGAGCGCAAGGGTCACTACCTGAACGTCACCGCCTCCACGCCGGAAGAGATGTACAAGCGCGCCGAGTTCGCCAAGGAAGTCGGCTCGCCGATCATGATGCACGACTTCCTCACCGGCGGCTTCACGGCCAACACCGGCCTGGCCAACTGGTGCCGCGAGAACGGCATGCTGCTGCACATCCACCGCGCCATGCACGCCGTCATCGACCGCCATCCCAAGCACGGCATCCACTTCCGCGTGCTGGCCAAGTGCTTGCGCCTGTCGGGGGGCGATCACCTGCACACCGGCACGGTTGTCGGCAAGCTGGAGGGTGACCGCGCATCCACACTCGGCTTCGTTGACCAGCTGCGCGAGTCCTTCGTGCCGGAAGACCGCTCCCGCGGCGTGTTCTTCGATCAGGACTGGGGCTCTATGCCCGGCGTGTTCGCCGTCGCCTCCGGCGGTATCCACGTCTGGCACATGCCGGCGCTGGTGACGATCTTCGGTGACGACTCCATGCTGCAGTTCGGTGGCGGTACCCAGGGCCATCCTTGGGGCAACGCCGCCGGCGCCGCTGCCAACCGCGTCGCGCTGGAGGCCTCGGTCAAGGCCCGCAACGAGGGCCGCGAGATCGAGAAGGAGGCCCGCGACATCCTGACCGAGGCGGCACGGCACAGCCCCGAGCTGGCCATCGCGATGGAGACCTGGAAGGAGATCAAGTTCGAGTTCGAGACCGTCGACAAGCTCGACGTCAAGTAACCCGGCGCCGACGATCTTCGGCGCTGCCCGGCCGCCAACGGGCCGGGCACGCCGCCGCCCAACGAACGCCAGATCCACCGAACACGCAGGAATTACGCCATGCCTCTTCAAGACACCATGGGTGACTACCAGACCAAGCGGACCCTGGAGACCTTCGGTTTCCTTCCTCCCATGAGCCAGGACGAGATCTACACCCAAATCGCCTACATCCTGGCCCAGGGCTGGACGCCGGCTATCGAGCACACGCACCCGAGCCAGGCCATGGAAGACTACTGGACCATGTGGAAGCTGCCCTTCTTCGGTGCCCAGGAGCTGGGCGACGTGGTCGCTGAGCTGGAAGCCTGCCACCGCGCCTATCCGGACCATCACGTGAAGCTCACCGGCTACGACAACTACACCCAGAGCCAGGGCTCCGCTTTCGTGGTCTTCCACGGCCGGGGCTGATCCCGTACCCGGCTGCCGGGGGCTGCTTGAGCACGACGCCGAGCTGCAGCCCCCGCCGGCCGGCCCGGCTTTGAAGCGCCGCCGATGCCGATGACCGCGTTTTCGGTCTTCGTGCATCTGGCGGGCGCCGCCGGCGAGACGGCGCAGGAACGGCAATATCCGTTGCTGGCCGCCGTCGCAAGTCGCGAGCCGTCTCCGGCGCTCGCACCGATGTCGTCAGAGCAACCGACGCTGCCTCCCGCAACAGGCACTGGAACCAGTCACATGGCAAGCAAAGCGAACCTGAAATCGAGCGGCCGAGAAGCGGCCCTGGCCCGGCGCAAGGCCATGTCGACCCAGGGCAAGCAGGGCGCGCGTACCAGCGCGCCGGAGCGCACTCGCGGCGCGCCGCGGACATCACCGGCACCGGCTGCTTCAACCCCCGTTTCCGCGTCTGCGCCCAGCGCGCCGACACGGAGCGCGACTGTGCCGCAGCCCAGCTTCGCCGCGGCTCCGCGTCCGCGTGTGGGCGCTGCGCCGCAATCCCCGAGCGTCGCGAGTCGTGCGCTCGCCCGTCAGCGCCGCGCCGCGCTGGCGAAGGATGGCCGTCGCGCGCAACGCCGCAGTGATCGTGTCCGCGGCGAGGACGACGGTTTGCAGGGAGGCCACGGCAGGCCCGCAGAACAAGCGAGCAAGAACACCGGCTGCGGTGGGGGCAGCAACGGAGAGCGCAAGGAGGCCAGCCAGGCGGCACCGAATCTGAGTCAGTTTACCAACCAGCCCGGCGCACAGTCTCGCTCTCTCAGCCTGGGTCAGGGTAACGGCAAGGCCTCCGCGCTGCTCAACAAGCGCGCGGAAGCCGCGCTCGGCGCCAAGCCCACGTCCCGGATGCGCTCACTGGCACGGCGAAAGGCGCTGTCGAGCCGCGGAAAGGGCGCGGACGCCAGCTCCCAATCCACGGCGAGCCTCGCACGCCAGGCCAACCCGAAGCTCAGTGGCCGCGAGCTCGCGCAGAAGGTGCGCGCTCAACGCAGCACCAACGGCGGCGCCGGTGAGCGCAAGTCCTCGCCGACGGGCCGCATCCATCCGAACAAGCGCAAAGCCATGGCCGAAACCCGTCAAGGCGCCGCCTCGGATCAGCCCTGGAAGGTCGCCGTCAGCGAGACCGCCATGGGTCAGCTGGTGACCGGCACCAAGGTCGGGCGCAGCCACAAAACCACGGGCGACGAGCCCAGCACCTGCCGCCCCGTCACCGGGACGGAATACATGGGCGCGGACATCTTCCGCGAGTTCTGCCAGTCGGAGCCGATGCGCACCGTGCCCAAGGTGCAGCAGAGCCCGACCGGTCACGGTCAGCACGTCACCGGCAACGAAGTCGGGCGCTCGCCGAAGGTCACCGGCGACGAGCCCGGCACGTGCAAGAACGTCACCGGCACCGAATACCTCTCGCCCACCCAGTATGAGGCCTTCTGTGACGCTCGCCCCGCTCCGGGGCCGAGAAAGATCGGCGCTGCCAAAACCTATGGCGGCAAGCCCGTGTCCGGCAACATGGTGGGCCGCTCCGGCAAGGTCACCGGTGACGAGCTTGGCGCCGAAATCAAGCCCACCGGCACCCAGTACACAGCGCCTTCCGACATCGGCACGGATATCGTCCCGCCCAAGGTGGGCCTGTCCATGACCCTATCCGGCGGCAGCGTGAGCGGCACTCGGGTTGGTCGCTCTGCCAAGGTCACCGGTGACGAGCCGGGCAGCTGTCGGGTCGTCACCGGCGACGAGTATGTAGACCTTGCTCAGTATCAAGCCTGCAACGTCGAGGCCAACCCGGAGCCGCCGAAGGTGGGCGCCTCGGCGACCAACAAGGGGCAGTTCGTCTCCGGCACCCAGACCGGCCGCTCCACCAAGGTCACCGGCGACGAGCCCGGCACCTGCAAGGCCATCACCGGCACGCCCTATGCCGGCTTGGAGCAGGCGGCGGATTACTGCGAGCCGCCGCAGCAACGGGAGATACAGGCCCGCACCCGTCCGCTCGCGATGACCCCGGGGCCGGCCATGACCGGCGTCCAGCCTGGCATCAGCGGACCAAAGGCCGGTGGACGCAGCTTCGGTGGCGGTATGACCGGCGCCGGCAAGGGTGCCTGCGAGCCGCTCACCGGTACGCCCTATGTCGGTAAAGACCAGTGGGCCGAGGCCTGTGGTGGCAATGGCGCGCAGCCGGGCGCGCCCGACTTCCCGCCGGCCATCGCCGGTGGACGCGCATCGCAATTTGGCCCATGGCCGGGGGTCCTGGTCGCCCGCCCGGCCAGGGAGGCCTCGGCGGCCCAGCCGCGCGGGGGAG
>NZ_JAIFKJ010000153.1 GCF_019695415.1 Thiohalocapsa sp. | reverse complement strand
CACCCCGATACCGCGCCCCCAAACCGTGCCAGGCACGGCTCGCGGGAGAGTATCGACACAGCAAGGCGACGTAGCACGCCAACAGATCCCGATGCGGCATCGCATCGCTGCGCAACGGCGCCACCGCCGCCGCAGCCTGTGCCAGATCGGTATGGCGCTCCAGCGCCTGGCCAATGAGTCCGAGTCCGGCGTGGGAGGTGAAATCCGCCTCGGATTCGGCAATGACGAAACGACGCATCGGGCCATGTCAGCGCCAACCTGAAGACGTAGTCATTCAGCCGGAGTGAACGTGCGGAGGTCGGCCTCGGCCATCTTCTTCTCCGCCCTTCTCTATCTCCTCTTCTTCCGCGTCCGCGGCTTCTTCCCCGTCTTCTTCTGCGCGTGCCGGTGTCGGTGCCGACGAGCGTTGTCAGCGATGCTTCGGTTGTATCCGGAGGGTTGCCTGAATGACACGTCGAAGACGGCGCAAGTGCTTGCACTGCGGCGAATTGTTCCATCCTGATCCGCGCAATGCGCACCACCAGCGCTACTGCGGCAAGCCGGATTGTCGACGCGCGAGCAAGGCGACCAGTCAGCGGCGTTGGCTGTCGAAGCCGGCCAACCGGGAGTACTTCCGTGGTGCGGCGAACGTGGAGCGGGTCCGCGCCTGGCGGGCAGAGCATCCCGGCTATGCGCGCCGTGGGCGCCGGGGCAAGACGCAAGGCCAGCCTGCGTTACAAGATGTCTGCGGCGAGCAAGTGACTGATAAGACAGCGGAATCCGGTAACTTGGAGCGCGCTGCGTTACAAGATCTCTGCGGTGCGCAATCGGTTGTTTTGATTGGGCTTATCGCGAACTTAACCGGATCGGCGTTACAAGACGACATCGCGCGCTGCGCACGGCGCTTCCAACAATTGGGGCAGGACATTCTCAGTGCCGGGACGCCGCCCCCTGTTGGAGGAACATGCGATGCAGAAAACCCTGTTGAGTCCGTCCCGGCGCCGTCAGGTGCCACGCCAGTTCAGTTGGATCGATCAGCGCCTGGTGCGTGAGCGCCACATCGGGCGCTGCACGAGCGAGGGCTTGGCGCTGTACCTGTTTTTGGTCACGGTGGCCGATGCCGATGGCTTGAGCTTCTACGGCGAGGGCTCGATCGCGAGGTTGCTCGGCTGGTCGGAGGCTCAGGTGCAGCAGGCACGTGCCGGGCTGGTACGGGCCAATCTGATCGCGTTCCGGGCGCCGCTGTATCAGGTGCTGTCGCTGGATACGGTGCCGACGTCGCCGGCGCTTGGCGAGCCGCCGCCGCAGCCCGTGTCGCGCGAACGCGCACTCGGCGGGCTGCGCTCGCTGCGTGCGATTCTCCAGCAGGCGCAGGAGGCGGGACGATGATCGACTATCAGACCTATTGCGCCATCCACGATCACCACACGCAACGCGGGCTGAACGCGGCGCAGATCGCCGAGACTTTGGACCTGGACCCGCGCACGGTAGCTGCTTGGCTGGCCGAGCCACGCTTTCGCCCGCGCCGCGCCAGGGCGCGGGCAAGTAAGCTCGATCCGCACAAGGCGACCATCCGCCGCTGGTTGGAGGCGCACCGTTACAGCGCCCAGCAGGTGTTCCAGCGCCTGCGCGAGGAGGAGCAGTACACGGGCGGGATCAGCATCGTGAAGGACTATGTCCGCCAGGTGCGCCCGCCGCGGGCTCCGGCGTTTCTGACTTTGGCGTTCGCGCCGGGCGAGTGCGCGCAGGTCGATTGGGGGTCTTGGGAGGCGGTGGCCGTGGGCGAGACGCGCCGGCGCTTGTCGCTGTTCGTGATGGTGCTCTGCTACAGCCGCCTGCTGTATGTCGAATTCACGCTGAGCCAGACGATGGAGCAGTTCCTCGCCTGCCATCAGAACGCGTTTGCGTACTTCGGCAACCGGGTGCCGGAGAAGGTGATGGTGGACAATCTGAAGTCCGCGGTGCTCAGGCGCATCACCGGTGAGGCGCCGGTGTTCAATCCGCGCTATCTGGACTTCGCCCGCCACTGGGGCTTTCGCATCGTCGCCTGCAACAAGGGCAAGGGCAACGAGAAGGGGCGCGTCGAGTCGGGGGTGGGCTATGTGAAGAAGAACTTCCTCAACGGCCTGGACATCGCCGACTTCAGCGCCGTGAATCCGGCCGCGCGGGTGTGGATGGACACCATCGCCAACGTGCGCGTGCACGGCGAGACGCGCCAACGCCCGGTGGACCGCTTTGCCGAGGAGCGCTCGGCACTCCAGGCCGGGCCGGTGCAGCCTTACGATGTGGCCCACGTCACCACCGTGCGTGCTTCACCGACCTTTCGCGTGCGCTGGGACACCAACCGCTATTCAGTGCCGGCCGAGTATGCCGGACGCTTGCTGACATTGAAGGTGTATCCGGATCGGCTGTGCGTGTATGACGACCAAACGCTGATTGCGCGTCATCCGCGCTGCTGGGATCGGCACCGCGATTTCGAGTTGCCGGACCATCCCAAGGCGTTGCTCGAACAGCGCCGCGGGGCGCGGGCACAGAAGCTGCTCGGGCGCTTCCTCGCCCTCTCCCCGCAGGCCGAGGCGTATTACCGCGCACTCGCCGAGCGCAGGCTCAATGTCGAGCACCATGTGCAGAAGATCGTGGCACTGAGCGAGGTCTACGGCGCCGAGGCCACCGCGCGCGCCATGGCCGATGCCTTCGCGTATCAGGCGTTCAGCTGTGAGTACATCGCCAACCTGCTGGAGAGCCGCGCACGCCTGCGCCCCGAGCCCGCCGCCTTGCAGCTGACTCGCCGCCAGGACCTGCTGGAGCTGGAGATGCCGCAGCCGGATCTGGCCCTGTATCAGGCAACGCACGATGGCGAGCAGGAGGACCGATGAGCATATCCACAACTCCCGCCCCGGAGTCGCTGGCCGAGCAGCTGGCCTATCTGAAGTTGCCCTTCATGCTCGAAGAGCATGCAGCATTGGCCAAGCAGGCGGCAGAGGAGCATTGGGATCACGTCGCCTTTCTGGCGCGTCTGGCCGCCGGCGAGGCGGCGCTGCGCCGCGAGCGCAGTGTGCAGCGGCGCATCAACCAGGCTCGCTTCCCGGTGATCAAGACCCTGGAGCAGTTCCAATGGACTTGGCCGAAGACGATCAACCGCATGCAGGTGCAGCATCTGTTCCGGCTGCAGTTCCTTGCCGACAAGGGCAACGTGATCTTCCTCGGCAACGTCGGACTGGGCAAGACGCATCTAGCTACCGCGCTCGGCTACGCCGCCTGCATGCAGGGACTGAGCGTGCGCTTCACCACCGCCGTGGAGGTGATCAACGCACTGGCCGCAGCACAACGCGCCAAGCGCCTGAAACAGGCGCTGGACAGTTACCGAAAGCCGGCACTGCTTATCCTGGACGAGCTGGGGTACCTGCCCATCGACAAGACCGGCGCCGATCTGCTCTTTCAGATCATCAGCCAACGTTACGAGCAGGGCAGCATCATCGTGACCTCCAACCGCGCCTACAAGCACTGGGCGGAGATCTTCAACAACGATGCCACCCTCACCTCGGCACTGCTCGACCGCCTCCTGCATCACGCCGAGACCGTGCTCATCGAGGGACAGAGCTACCGCATGCAGGACCGCACCGAGTCCTGAGCGCCGCGCACCGCCGCTCCAAAGGGGGCGGCGGCGCGCTTGTTTGCCGCCAACACTTTCACATCGGCTGTTTGGGTGCAAAATGACGTCGGCGTTAACAATCGCCTCATCTCGATCGCCATAGGTGCGGGAGTACTCGACTAGCGGCTTGGGCCTCGGTCGGCGCTGGGCGCGCGGGACTTCCGTG
>NZ_JAIFKJ010000502.1 GCF_019695415.1 Thiohalocapsa sp. | reverse complement strand
CCCGCCATTTTCGGCGACGCAAGTCGCTGAAAATGAAGGAGCCGGGAAACCGCCCTCTGTCTGCACAGGCCCGGCTCCGTCTGATTTTTGGGCAGGATGCCCAATAAATCAGCATCTCCTTAGCTCAGGACAGGCTTCAGCGCTTCGAGATAGGCACGTACTCACGCGGCTCGGGCCCGCAGTAGATCTGCCGGGGCCGGCCGATGCGATTGGCCGGGTCGCTCATCATCTCCATCCAGTGCGAGACCCAGCCGACGGTGCGCGCAAGCGCGAACATCACCGTAAACATGTTGCGCGGAATGCCGAGCGCGCTGTAGATGATGCCGGAGTAGAAGTCCACGTTCGGGTAGAGCTTGCGCTCGACGAAGTACTCGTCGTTGAGGGCGATATCTTCCAGCTTGAGCGCCAGCTCAAACAGCGGGCTGTCGGCGCCGGGCATTTCCTCAAGCACCTGATGGCAGACCTCGCGAATGATCTTCGCGCGCGGGTCGTAGTTCTTGTAAACCCGGTGGCCAAAGCCCATCAGCCGGAACGGGTCGTCCTTGTCCTTGGCCTTGTCGATGTACTTCGGCACATTGGACACGTCACCGATTTGGTTCAGCATGTCCAGCACCGCCTCATTGGCGCCGCCGTGGGCCGGGCCCCAGAGCGAGGCAATGCCTGCGGCGATGCAGGCAAAGGGGTTGGCGCCCGAGCTGCCGGCGAGGCGAACCGTTGAGGTGCTGGCATTCTGCTCGTGGTCTGCGTGCAGAATAAACAGCAGGTTCAGCGCCTTTTCGGCAAGGAGCTCGGGCTCATAGTCCGAGCAGGGCGTCGCGAACATCATGTGGAGGAAGTTCGCCCCATAGCGCAGGTCGTTGCGCGGATACATGATGGGTTCGCCGACATTGTGCTTGTAAGCGGCGGCTGCGATGGTGGGCACCTTGGCAATGAGCCGGTGCGCCGAGACCTCGCGGTAGTGCGGGTCGTTGACATCGATGGACTCGTGGTAGAACGCCGACAACGAGCCGACGACGCCGCAGAGAATCGCCATGGGATGGGCGTCGTAGTGGAACCCGTCGAGAAAGTTCTTCAGATTCTCGTTGAGCATGGTGTGGGTGGTAATCACCCGCTCGAAGTCCAGCAATTGCTGCTCTTTTGGAAGCTCCGAGTACAAGAGCAGATACGCAACCTCCAGAAAGCTCGCTTTCGTGGCCAGTTGCTCGATAGGGTAGCCGCGGTAGAGCAGCACCCCCTTTTCGCCGTCGATGTAAGTGATGGCGCTGTGACAGCTTGCCGTGGCCATGAAGCCCGGGTCGTAGGTAAAGAAGCCCGCATCACGGTACAGCGAGGAGATGTCCACCGCCGGCGGCCCGATGGTGCCCTCGCGCAACGGAAACTCGTGGCTCGTGCCATCCACGTTGTTGCTGATGGTGACGGTCTTCTCGGTCATGGAAATGACTCCCGGCTTCGGAGTGGTTGCGTGCGCGGCCCCGGCCACACGTCGACTGGGCGCCGCGGCAGACCCGGTTTGCACCATCGCGGTGCGGGCTCGCGCTGATACAGGTCGAGGCTATCCTGAGGCGCTGGCTACAGGCAGGGTCGGGCAGCGCAGCGCGCGACCGTCGGCGGCCCAATCGACGGCCTTCGGCCCGCATGCGGTCCTGCGAGCCGGCTAACTCCATGCAGAAACGATGCCGCTCAGGCGCCAGCACCCAGTCCGAGCTCGGCCAAGCGCAGAATGTCCGCCCGTACGGCCGCCACCGAGCGCTCGAAATCCACCCGCTCGCGGTCGTTCAGATCCAGCTCCACGACCCGGGCGAGGCCGGTTTCGTCGAGCACACAGGGCACACCCATGGCGATGTCCCGCTCGCCGTACTCGCCCTCCAATAGCGCCACGCAGGGCATCAGCCGACGACGGTTATTGCTGATGGCGTCCACCATGGCGGCGACGGCCGCAGCCGGCGCATCGTAGGCGCTGGAATTCTTGCGCAGCGCGAGGATCTCAGCCCCGCCTTTGCGGGTCCGCTCGATGATGGCCTCCAGCCGGTCAGACCCGATGAAATTGCTCACCGGCACGCCGTTGATGGTGCAGTAGCGCGGCATGGGCACCATGCTGTCGCCGTGCCCGCCGAGCACGATGGTAGTGATATCGAGGGCCGAAAAGCCCGTCTCCTCGGCAATGAACGCCGCCATGCGCGAGGCGTCCAGCACACCCGCTTGGCCGAAGACGCGGGAGCGGGCCCAGCCGGTGCGCTGCGCGACGCGGTAGGTGAGGGTGTCTACCGGATTCGAGACCACGAGCACACTGGCGTGCGGGGCGTGGGCTAGGATGTGGTCCGTCACCTCGTCGATGATCTTGACGTTCGCGGCCAGCACATCCGAGCGGGACATGCCGGGCTTGCGGGGGAAGCCCGCGGTGACCACCACGAGGTCCGAGCCCGCCATGACAGCAGGATCATTGCTGCCGGTCAGACGCGTGTCGAACTCGAAGAACGGGGCGGTCTGAAAGATGTCGAGTGCGATGCCCTCTGGGACGTCCTCGCGTACGTCATAGAGGGCGATCTCGCGGCACAGCTCCTCTTCGGCCAGGATCTGGGCGGTGGTCTCTCCGACGCGCCCCGCACCTACGATGCTGATCTTCTGCACGGCAGCTCCTCCGGTTGCGGGCCCGACCGAGTGTGCGCCGGGCATTATTGTCGTGGGCTGGGGTCTGGTCGCCCCCCTTGTTTCGCTGCGGCCTGGCTGGCGTCTCGCTGGATTGCGCTCGGGTCTCGCTCCGCGCGTGACTCAATTGGCGGGCCGCGGCGGCGCGACCCCGCTCTTCACGGCCGCCTCCGCCACGGCCGACGCGACGCGCTCACGTAGACGCGGGTCAAAGGGTTTGGGGATGATGTAGTCAGGGCCATGGCTCAGGGCGTCCAGTCCGTAGGCATCCAGCACGGCTTGCGGCACGGGCTCGTGGGTGAGGTCCTTGAGCGCGTGCACAGCGGCGATCTGCATGTCTTCGTTGATGCGCGAGGCGCGGGCATCCAGAGCCCCGCGGAAGATGAACGGGAATCCCAGAACGTTGTTCACCTGGTTCGGGTAATCCGAGCGGCCGGTAGCCATGATCAGGTCGTCGCGCACGGTGCGGGCCACCTCCGGGCGGATCTCCGGCACGGGGTTCGACAGCGCGAAGACAATGGGCCGCGGTGCCATCGTCGCGAGCATGTCCGGCGGCACCAGGTCGGGCCCAGAGACGCCAATAAAGACATCGGCGCCGTCCATCGCCTCGCGGAGGGTGCGCTTGTCGGTGTCCGCCGCGATGCCGAACTTGAACGGGTTGAGATCGCGACGCCCGGTGTGGATCACGCCCTGGCGGTCAATGGCGAAGATGTTGTTGCGGTGCGCGCCGAGCGTCATCAGGAGCCGAATGGACGCAATACCGGCCGCGCCGGCGCCAAGCACCACGATGCGGGCGTCCTCGAGGCGCTTCTTCTGGAGATCCAGGGCATTCAGCAACCCGGCGGCAATGATGATGGCCGTGCCGTGCTGATCGTCGTGGAACACGGGGATATCGAGCTCTTCGATGAGGATCTGCTCGATCTCGAAGCAATGCGGAGCAGCAATATCTTCCAGGTTGATGCCACCGAATGTCGGCGCAATGCGCCGTACCGTCTCGATGAACTCCTGGGGGTGTTTTGCGTGCACCTCGATGTCGAAGACGTCGATGTCCGCGAAGTGCTTGAACAGCACCGCCTTGCCTTCCATGACCGGCTTGCTTGCCAATGGCCCAACCCCGCCCAGGCCGAGCACCGCGCTGCCATCGGTGATCACCGCCACGAGATTGCCCTTGTTGGTGTAGCGGTACGCCGCCGACGGCTCCGCTGCGATGCGGCGCACCGGCTCGGCGACGCCTGGCGTGTAAGCCAGCGACAGGTCCCGCTGGCTGATGGCAGGCTTCTTGATCTCGATGGCCGTCTTACCCGGGCTGGGCTCGGCGTGATACGCCAGCGCTGCTTGGTTCAGGTCGGCATCGGCGTGATCGAAGCTCTCGGCATGCGACATGGTGATTCTCGGTTCGCGCGCTGGGGTTCGGGCGCGGTGGCTAAAGTGCCGGGCGCTCGAACGGCGCACCGGCAGGCAATGCGAGCAGGCGGGGCACAGACGCCACCGGCTTAAGGGAGCTCAGGCACGCTGGTCGGCGAGCAAGTCGCAAGCATGTCCCCATCAGGGCCGGATCGCAAGGCGGTGCCGGTAATCGGCACTATTGCAGGCGTTGATACTTTGACCGGCAGCAACGCGCAGAGGTGACCGCGAGCCCTGCAGACACCTCAGCAACGGCAGCCGATCGCACAATGCCTTAGAGGTTGGGGGGATAGCACGCCACGGGTGAAAGGGCGGATGAGGGAGAGCCGGCCGCGCGTTGCACGCGGCCGTAGACAGCACCGCACGGCAGCGGTGCCGGGGTGGGACTGTGGCTGGCGCGGCGTGCCGGCTCAGCGCCCGTAACGGCGGCGGAACTTGTCGACGCGCCCGCCGGTGTCGAGGATCTTCTGCTTGCCCGTGTAAAACGGATGGCAGGCGGAGCAGACCTCGATGTGCAGCTCCTCGCCAAGCGTGGAGCGGGTGGTGAAGCTGTTGCCGCAGCTACACACGACCTTTATGTCCTGGTAATTCGGGTGGATATCGGCTTTCATGGCCCTGGGCCCTGGCATTGCGCGCTGTGCTGCTTGGCGGCTGCACAGGCCTACTAGTGGACACCGATGCCGCCTGGGAGGCATCGAGGTTAAACTGCGCAGGATACGCCGTCTGCCTCAGCCCCGCAACCACCACCAGGCGCTCGGCCCGCGTCAATCCTCAGCGAACGCCGCGACCACGTCATTGAGGAAGCGCTGACCGCGCGGCGTCACCGCAAGACGCCCGGGGGCGGGCGACAGCAAACCGGCGCCGGTGAGCGACGCGCGCGCCGCGGCGAGCCGCCCGTCCGGCAGCCCGGTGTGTGCGCAGAAGAGTGTCGTCGGCACACCGTCGACGAGACGCAGCGCATTCAGCGCGAATTCCAACACCAGGTCTGCGTCGTCAAGCGTGCGGCGGCTGGCCAGCTTGTCTGGCCGCTCCATGAAGGCCGCCGGGGAACGGTGGGCGCTACGTCGCTCCACAACGCCCGTGGCGGCGTCCGTCAGCTTGCCGTGGGCGCCGGCACCGATACCGAGATAGTCCCCGAAGCGCCAATAGTTCAGATTGTGCCGGCAGCGGCGGCCAGCCTGCGCGTAAGCCGAGACCTCGTACCGCCGAAACCCGGCGGCGGCGAGGCGCTCGACACCCTGCTCCTGCATTGCGTCCAGGGTGTCGTGATCTGCGACGCGAGGCGGCGCGTGCGCAAAGGCGGTGTTGGGCTCGAGCGTCAGCTGGTAGTACGAGATGTGCTCCGGCTCCAGCGCGATCAGCGCATCCAGATCCGCCGAGGCCTGTGCGAGGCTCTGCTCGGGCAGCCCGAACATCATGTCCAGGTTGATGTGCCCGAAGCCCGCTGCACGCGCGGCGGTAACAGCCGCGCGTACCTGCTCCGGGTCGTGGATACGCCCGAGCGCCTCGAGGTGCGGCGCCGACAATGACTGGACGCCGATGGAGAGCCGGTTGACACCGGCCGCACGGTAGGCCGCGAAGTGATGGGCGTCTGCAGCGCCTGGGTTCGCCTCCAACGTGATTTCCGCATCGGCGGCGAGCTCGCAACGCGCCCGGATGCCGTCCAACAGACGCCTGAGCGCAGCGCCCGAGAAGAGACTGGGCGTCCCGCCGCCGATGAATATAGACACCAGCGGACGGCGTGCCGCCGGTGCAGACGCCAGCTGGCTATCCAGATCCGTCAGCAGCGCAGCCACGTACGCATGCTCGGGCAGGGGGCCACGTACTTGGTGGGAGTTGAAATCGCAATACGGACACTTTCGTACACACCAGGGTAGATGTACGTAGAGTGCCAGCGGCGGCGGCCCGGCCGGAAAGCGTCGCGGTGCCGATGACGACCCACCGGCGCCCAAGGTCAGGCCTCGTCACGCGCTCGCAGGTAGGTCAGCTCCGAGATGGCGCTCCATTCCTTCGCCTGCTTGAGGAATTTTTGGTAGGACGCGAAGGTCTTCTGCGAGAAGGCGTCCTTGTCCGCTATCTCTGCCACCACCTCGTTCGACAGCTCGCGCAGCCGAATGATGACATCGTTGGGGAACCTGCGCAGGTCGACGCCGTGCTCGGTGAGCAGGGTCTGGAGCGCCGCCGGGTTGCGCGCCGTGTACTCGGCGAGCATATCCTGATTCACCACCTTGCAAGCGTTTTGCACGATGGACTTGAGATCTGTCGGCAGCTCGTCGAAGACGGTCTTGTTGATCATTGCCTCCAGGATGGTGCCCGGTTCATGCCAGCCTGGGTAGTAATAGTACTTGGCCGCTTTGTAGAGACCGAAGGCGAGGTCGTTATAGGGCCCCACCCACTCGGTGGCATCGATGGCCCCGGACTGCAACGAGGTGAACAGCTCGCCCCCCGGCAGGTTCACGGGGGTACCACCTGCGCGCTTCAGCACCTCGCCGCCAAGGCCCGGGATGCGCATCTTGAGCCCCTGCAGGTCAGCGACGGAGTTGATCTCCTTATTGAACCAGCCCCCCATCTGCACGCCGGTATTGCCGGCGGGGGCCGGCACCAGGCCGAACTCTGCATAGAGCTCGGACCACAGCTCTAGGCCGCCGCCGTAGTACATCCAGCCGTTCATCTCCTGCGCGGTCAATCCGAAAGGCACGGTGGAGAAAAACTGCGCTGCCTCGCTCTTGCCCTTCCAGTAGTAAGCGGAGCCATGGCCCATCTCGGCAGTGCCACGGGAGACGGCGTCGAAGACCTCGAAGGCCGGTACCAGCTCGCCGGCCCCATAGACCTTCACCTCGATACGCCCGCCACTCATCTCCCCGATGAGCTTGGCGAGGTTGTTCGCGCCGGTGCCGAGGCCCGGGAAGTTCTTCGGCCAGGTGGTGACCATCTTCCATTTGTGCTCGGGCTTTGCCCAGGCACTGCGGGTGCCGAGTGCGGCCCCGGCGGCGGTGGCGCCGGCAGCACCGGCGATAAAGGTACGGCGTTGCATTTGTTGCTCCTCGTCGTTGTTGTAGCCGAGATGCCCCGACGCGTCGGGCAGCGCCGACAGCGCGGCTGCTCAGCCGCGGCGCCAGCGCCGCATGATCCATCTGCTGCCCGCGGTCAGCAACACGGCGTTGAGTGCCGTGCCGCCGGTGAAGACGAGCAGATAGCCGAGATCCCGCAGCACCTGCGCGAGCGGGGAGCTTGCTGGGCGGAAGAAGCCGAGCGCCGCAAGTGACCAGGGCAGCGAGGTCAGCGTCAGCGTAATGCCGGCGAGATCGAAAACGGCGGGCACGGAGTCGAGCTCGGCGCGCAACTGGCGCTCCAGCAGCGTATAGGCCAAGAGCACCGCCAGCAGCATCAGGAACAGCCGCAGATAGCCGCTCATCCGTCGCCCCTCAGGCGCGCAGCGCCGGGCAGCCCCGACAGGAACGCAACCATTCCCGGCATCGTCAGCACCTCCTGCGCCAAGCGGCGCCGACAGTACGCTGCAGGGTCCGCTCAACACACGGGCGGCGGCCAGCAGTGGCGAGCTGCGCAGACCGGGCATGGCGCACCAGGCAGACAGACTGGGCGCGCCCGCCACACGCCCGCGCATCAGCCGGCCGCATCCAGTCGTGCATAGGCCAGCACCAGCCACTTGGCGCCCACGGACTCGAAGTTGACTTGGATCCGCGCATGGCTGCCGGAACCCTCCGTGCTCAGAACCACGCCGCTACCGAACTTGGGGTGCACAACCTGCTGACCGAGGCGAAAGCCGCCGGAGGTGGCCTGTGCCGCGGGCGCTGACTGCTGGGAGATGCCGCCGCCGCGGACCTCCTCCAACAGCTCCGCCGGCACCTCACGCAGAAAGCGTGAGGGCATCGGATATTCCTCCCGGCCATGCAGCCGGCGGCTCTCGGCGTGAGTCAGGTAAAGGCGCTGCATGGCGCGGGTCATTCCGACGTAGCAGAGGCGGCGCTCTTCTTCGAGCCGGGCCGGGTCATCCGCGGACATACTGTGCGGGAAGAGGCCTTCTTCGACGCCCGTAACGAAGACCACGGGGAACTCCAGCCCCTTGGCGCTGTGCAGCGTCATCAGCTGCACCGCGTCCTGCACGTCGTCCGCTTGGGCATCGCCGGCTTCCAGTGCCGCATGCGCCAGGAAGGTGCCGAGCAGGTCGCCCTCGTCGTCAGCAGCCTCGGCGGCGAAGCGCCGCGTCGCCTCGCCGAGCTGCTCCAGGTTCTCGATCCGGTCGACGCCGCGGCCATCGCGCTCTTTCTTGTAGTGCTCCGGGAGGCCCGCAGCCGTCACCACCTCGGCAATGAGGTCGGGCAGGTCGGCAGGCCCCTGTGTGCCACCGCCATCCGCATCCGCCTCGGCGCGGGCACGCAGCGCCTCGACCAGATCCAGGAACCGACGCACGGCCCCAAGGGCACGCGGCGGCAGGGCATTGGCCTGCACGACACCCTGGGCCGCGGCCCAAAGCGAGCCTCCCTGGGCACGCGCTTGTTCGCGCAGCAGGTCCAAGGTACGGGGGCCGATGCCGCGCGGGGGCAGGTTCACGACGCGCTCGAAGGCACCGTCATCATGTACGTTCACGAGCAATCTGAGATATGCCAGAGCGTCCTTGATCTCAGCGCGCTCGAAGAAGCGCTGCCCGCCGTAGACTCGATAGGGAATTCCCGCCTGGATCAACGCCTCTTCGAACAGTCGCGACTGCGCCGTCGTGCGGTAGAGGATGGCGCACTCCGCCCGCGCCATTCCCTCATCGACACAATACTTGCGGATGCGCTCGACGACGAAGCGCGCCTCATCCACCTCGTTGAAGGCGGCATAGCGACGGATGGGCTCGCCGGCGCCGTCCTCGGTCCAGAGATTCTTTCCGAGCCGTGTCGGGTTATTGGCGATGAGGGCGTTGGCAGCACTCAGAATATTGCCCGTGGAGCGATAGTTCTGCTCCAGGCGGACCACCTCGGTGTTCGGGTAGTCCCGTTGGAAGCGCTGGATGTGCTCCACCTTGGCGCCACGCCAGCCATAGATGGATTGGTCGTCATCGCCCACTAGGAAGAGATTGTCCCGGTCCCCGGCCAGGAGCCTCAGCCACGCGTACTGGATGGCGTTGGTGTCCTGGAATTCGTCTACCAGGATGTGACGGAAACGCCCGCGGTAGTGGTGCAGGATGTCGGGCCGATCGCGCAGGACCTCATGCGCGCGCAGCAGCAGCTCGGCGAAGTCCACGACGCCGGCGCGCTCGCAGGCATCCTGATAGCGCTTGTAGATATCGATCATCTGGTGCTGGAAGAAATCGCCGCCGCCGTCGATGTGCTGGGCGCGTCGTCCTTCGTCCTTGTGTCGATTGATAAAGCCCTGCACCTGCCGGGGCGGCCAGCGCGCCTCGTCGAGCTCCATGTCTTTGAGGAGCCGCCGCACCAGCCGGTACTGGTCATCGCCATCGAGGATCTGGAACTGCTGCGGCAGCTTCGCATCCTGCCAGTGCGCTCGCAGGAAGCGGTGCGCAAGGCCGTGGAAGGTGCCCACCCACATACCGCCGATGGGCTGGTCCAACATCTGCTCGATGCGCTGCCGCATCTCGCGGGCCGCCTTGTTGGTAAAGGTGACAGCCAGCAGCGAGTAGGGCGCTACCTGCTCCACCTGGATCAGCCAGGCGATGCGGTGCACCAGCACACGGGTCTTGCCCGACCCCGCGCCTGCCAGCACGAGCCGGTTGCCGGCGTCGGCAGCCACCGCCGCGCGCTGGGCTTTGTTCAAGGACTTGAGGATCGGGTCTGGGTCTAGGTCACTGGCGGCAGTGTCACGGGCTGGCGCAGGGGGCCGGCGCCGTGAGCCGACGGACCGTCGCACCGCCCGCAGCGCACCCATCCGACAGTGCATTGCTCGGCGCCATGGGCGCTGTAGTATGCGGCGCCTGCGCCGGAGGCCACGCCGACGAGTGGGTGTTCTGGCCGGCCTCGGCAAGGCGTTCGAGAGCACCATGCCCGAGCGCCACCGCCGTCAACGGCGTTCATAACGCTTGGGCAGCCTGCTCTGCCCGACAGACGCTGGGCGACCTGACGCTGGGCAACCGGTGTCAAACGCCCCGTTACCACCAAGCCGCCGGAATCCTACCCCGTGAGTGAGCTCAAGAACGACACCCTGCTGCGCGCACTGCTGCGCGAACCCGTCGACTACACCCCCGTCTGGATGATGCGCCAGGCCGGGCGTTATCTCAGCGAGTATCGCGAGACCCGCGCCCGCGCGGGCAGCTTCATGGATCTCTGCCGCAACCCGGAGCTCGCCTGCGAGGTTACCATCCAGCCCCTGGAGCGCTTCCCGCTGGACGCGGCCATCCTATTCTCGGACATCCTGACAGTGCCGGACGCCATGGGGCTCGGGCTCTACTTCGCCGAAGGCGAGGGCCCGCACTTCGAGCACCCCGTGCGCTCAGAGGCCGACATACAACGCATCCGGGTACCGGACCCGGAAGACGACCTGGGTTATGTCATGGAGGCCGTGCGCGTCATCCGCCGCGAGCTCGACGGCCGCGTGCCGCTGATCGGCTTCTCAGGCAGCCCCTGGACGCTCGCCACCTATATGGTGGAAGGCGGCACCACCAAGCACTTCGCCCTGAGCAAGGCGATGATGTTCGACCGCCCCGACCTGATGCACACGCTGCTCGGCAAGGTGGCGGACGCGGTGACCCAATACCTTAACGCGCAGATCGCCGCCGGCGCCCAGGTCGCCATGGTGTTCGACACCTGGGGCGGCGTGCTCACACCCGGGGACTTCCGGGAATTCTCGCTGCGCTACATGGAGCGCATTGTCGAAGGCCTGACACGGGAGGCCGATGGCCGTCGTGTGCCGGTGGTGCTCTTCTCCAAAGGCGCCGGCCAATGGCTGGATCGCATGGCAGAGACTGGCTGTGATGCCCTCGGCGTCGACTGGACCACGGATCTTTCCGACGCACGCCGGCTTGTGCAGGATAAGGTCGCCTTGCAGGGCAATCTCGATCCCTGCACGCTGTACGCGTCGCCCGAGCGTATCCGCCGCGAAGTCGGGCGCGTGCTGGCGAGTTACGGCGCCGGCAACGGCCATGTCTTCAACCTCGGCCACGGCATCCATCCGGACACCAACCCGGAACATGCCGCAGCCATGGTGGAGGCGGTGCACGATCTGAGCCGGCCCTACCACGCCGGCGTTTGACGCGGCATACCCTCGGCCAACTCGCCCGCCTCCGCCGACACCCTGGCGTGCGGGCAGGTGCAAAGCGGGAAGGCCGCGCGGTCGGCATTGCGGGGCGTCCATGGTGAGACAGCAATGGTGAGTGGAGCGGACCAGCTACCGGGCGGACACGCACCACCGCTGCTGCCCGGTGCGGGCGGCAGCAACCCACGTATCGAGGTGGTCACCGGCGCCGAGGCACAGGATCCGACGCCTTTGCCCCGCCGCAGCGCCCTGTCGTTGGCACTGTGGTTTCTGGCAGCCTTCGCCCTGATCGCCGTGCCGCTGACCATCTGGAACTACAGCCGACCGCCGGTCTACAGGTCGACGGCCACGGTTCTTACCACGGTGCCCGCCGAGCGCAGCGGGGCGGGCCGCAGCGACGCCGACGTGCAGCATGTGGCCATACAGCGGCAGCTGCTGCTCGGGCGCCGTTTGCTCACCGACACCATTGCCTTGGTGGAGGAAGCCGGCGCCACACCACCGCCGACCCCCGATGACCTTCGCCCGTTGCTCAGCGTGGACCCGGTACCGGGGACCAACCTGGTGGAGCTCAGCGCGGAGGGCGGCCAGCCCGTGCTGCTCGCGGACATCGTCAATGCCTGGCTCGAGGCCTACGAGGCCTTGCGCCAAGCCGAAATCGAAGCACGGCTCGGCACCCAGCTGGAGCAGCTCGCCGATCAAGGGGAATCGCTAGAAGGCAAGATCGCGGCCAAGCGCGCCGCGCTCACCCGATTCCGGGAGCAGCACGATATCGTCACCCTGGAGCGCGACAGCAACCGGGCACTCACGCGCTTGAATACGCTGCAGAGCTCGCTGGCCGAGGCTGAGGACGCACAAATCGGTGCCAAGGCTAAGCTCGCGGCCCTCCAAGCGGCCGCGGCGCGGGGCGAGCCCGTACTGGCCGAGGAGCAGGCGGCTACCCTCGCGCAGCTCGAGGAGCGGGCAGCGGAACTCGCCGTGCGCGTAGAGCAGCTGCAAAAGCGCTACACGGAGATGTTCATCCAGAACGATCCGGACAAGCGCGCCCTACCCGAGGCGCTGCAGCGCCTGCGCGCGCGCATCGAGACCGTCCGCCGTCAGGGCGCGGAGGCCGCACTCACGTCAGCGCGCCGGGAGGTGGAAACCACCACCGATCGCTTGTTCCGGCTGCAACGGGAGCTCGCGACACAGAAGCGCTTGGCGTCGCGCTTCAGCGCGGATTTCGAGACCTATCAAGACCTGCAGGCGGACCTAGCCGCACTGGATGAGATGCAGCGCGACAACGAGCGCGAGCGTGTGGCCATGGAGACCCGTGCCATCGACGATTATCCGCAGATCGAGGTCATCGAGCCGGCGCATGCACCGCGCGACCCGGTGCGGCCGCGCTACCTTCGGGACTTGGGGCTCACTGCAGCCGCTGCGGGCGGCGCAGGCCTGCTCACCGTGTTCGCACTCATGCTGCTGGAAGCCGCCCGGCGCCCACGCCGCGGTGCGCCCATGACCGGCGTGCGCATCTGGGGTCCAGAAGGAGACCGAACATACCCCACACCGCAGTTCGGACAATTGCCCGGCGGTGAAGGACCGCGCTCGCTCGACCACACACAGGCGCCCTCTGCGCTGCCGGACGCCGCACCGCGTCAACTCATGGGAGGTGAAGTAGAGGCGCTTTGGGAGCTTGCGGACGACGCCGAGCGCCAGCTCTTGGGGCTGCTGCTGTGTGGCCTCGAGCTTGAAGAGATCGCCATGCTGACGGGCGCCGACGTCGACCTTGGTGCCGGCATCGTCACCGCACCCGGTGACGGCCGCCGCGTGCCGCTGCCTCCTATTTTGACAGCCATCTTCGCCGCGGCGGACCCCTTGCCGGCGTGGCAGGACCCACAGGCGGCCCACGAGCTGGCCCAGCGCATCCCACTGCTGGCCCTGGATGCCGGACTTGCCCACGCGAGCGAGGTGACCGCCGGCGTCCTCAGGCACACATACCTCGCCTACCTGGTACGCCAGGGTGCACGCCTCACGGAGCTGCACCAGGTGGCCGGGCGCATGGACGCAGCAACCGTACAGCGCTACGCACCGCTCTCCCCCGCCGGCGCATCCAGGCCGCTGGCGCAGCTGGATCTGGCCTATCCGGTGCTGGCCTGAGGCTTCAGACCCGCCGTGCTCAGCGCCCGGGGCGCACCAGGCCGCCGAGGCCGATCTCCTCCAGCGCGTTCATCAGGAGCGACCGGACGCAGGCGCCATGCTCGCAAAGCAGCGCACGGCTCAACAGTTCCCTGGCGCGGCTGCGACTGATGCTGCGGACCACCCCCTTGACGCGCAGCAGGCTGCCGGCGCCCATGCTTAGGCTGTGCACCCCGAGACCCAGCAGCAGCGGCGTCGCCCGGGGATCACCAGCGAGCTCGCCGCAGACGGTCACCTCGCGCCCATGTGCACGCGCGGCATCGGCCACCTGCACCAGAGCCCGCAGCACGGCCGGGTGAAACTCATCGTAGAGGTCAGCGACGCGGGCGTTGTTGCGGTCCACGGCGAGCAGGTATTGGGTGAGATCATTGGTGCCGACGGAAAGAAAAGACACGCGGCGGGCCAGCACGTCGGCCTGATAGACGGCCGCCGGCACCTCGATCATCACGCCCACCGGCGGCAGGCGCACCGCATGGCCTTCTTCTTGAAGCTCGTCGCAGGCGCGCTGAATCAACGCCAGTGCATCGTCCAGCTCGTCTACATTGGTGATCATCGGCAGCAGCAACTGCAGATTGTCGAACCCCACCGCCGCACGCAGCATGGCCCGGACCTGGGTCATGAAGATCTCCGGATGGTCGCGGGTGATGCGGATGCCGCGCCAGCCAAGGAAGGGGTTCGACTCCTCTACGGGAAAATAGGGCAGTGGCTTGTCGCCGCCCACATCCAGGGTGCGGATGGTCACCGGTCTTGGTGCAAAGGTCGTGAGGACCTGACGGTAGTGACGCAGCTGGACTTCCTCGCCCGGGAAGCGGTCGCGCACCATGAAGGGCAGCTCGGTGCGGTAGAGACCCACGCCGGAGGATTCATCGATGCCAAGCGGGCGCTGCTCCAACACGAGCCCAGTATTGAGATAGAGCGGCAGCGCAAAGCCATCTGTAGTCTCCGACGGCTGTCCCCGCAAGGCGTCCAGCTCCGCCGAGAAGGCTCGCTCCTCGACCGCAAGGCGCCGGTATTCGGCGGCCACGGTCGCTGACGGCTGCACGTAGACACGTCCGCGATAGCCGTCGACGATCATCGGACGGCCTTCGAGCCGGCCGACCGGCAGCTCCAGCACGCCCACTGCCGCAGGCACGCCCATGCCACGGGCCAAGATTGCCACGTGCGAGGACGCCGAGCCGCGGCGGCTCACGATGCCGGCCAGCGAGTCCCTTGGTACCGCGGCGATCTGCATGGCGCTGATCTCGTCGCCGACCAGCAGTGTCTGCGCCGGGTAGGCCGCGCGGGGCGCGGCCCCGCGCTGCAGACGCATCAGCACCTGGCGACCAAGATCGCGCACATCGGCGCCGCGCTCACGCAGATAGGGGTCATCGACGCGATCGAACTCCGCCAGCAGCTCGGAGACCGTGACGCGCAGCGCCCCCTGCGCCCAGCTGCCGGCGCGGATGCGCGCGATGGTATCCGCGACGAAGCTCTCGCTCTCCAGCATCAGGCGCCAGGCATCAAACAACGCTTGGTCTTCGTCCCTCAGGGCACCGCCCATGCGCTCGGCGAGCCGGCCAATGTCCGCGGCAACCCCTGTGACGGCGGCACGGAAGGACACGACCTCAGCCTCGGGATCGGTCGCGGGCTTGTCGGGCACGGCGTCCAAATCCGCCGGCGGGTAGACGACAAAGGCCGTGCCAATGCCCACGCCGGGCGCGGCGGCGATGCCCTCCAGGAAATGGCTCGGCAGCCCCGGCTGCTCGAAGCGCGCGAGCTCGCCGCTCGCGCGCGCCAGTGCGATGGCCGCCGCGAGCTGCACGGCCAGTGTCACGACGAAGGTCACCTCGTCGTCCGCAAAACGCCGCGGCACGCGACGTCGCAGCACCAGCACACCCAGCACCTTACGATGCTGGATGATGGGCACGCTCAGGAAACCGTGGAAGACTTCCTCGCCGCTGTCGTGAATGGCGAGATACAGGGGATGGGTATGGGCATCGTCCAGATTGACGATATCCGCGCGCTCTGCCGCGCGCCCGATGAGGCCGCGATGCAGCGGAATACGCACCCGCCCGACCGCTTCGGGGGAGAGGCCGTCGGTGGCCATCAGCACATGCTCGCGACGGCTGGCATCAGTGAGATAAACGGAGCAGACGTCGGCGCCGATGGCCTGCTTGACGTCGCGCACAACGACCTCGAGCGCCGCGTCCAGCGCGGGCGCCCGATCCACCGCTTCGATGATGCGGCGCAGGGTCGCGAGCATGGTTGGGGCGGGGCCGGCCTCGCCGGCGGTTTCAGCGCCGGCGCTGGCGCAGCTGGCCGGCGACGCGTACCGCAGCGGTGTATTGGCGGGAACTGTGCTGCGTAGTATCCAGTCGCCCCGTGGCAGCGGTGCTGCCCACGTCGTCGGCGTGCCCGGGGTGCGGCGCGCCCTCCGGATAGAGCAACGGCGCCAGTTCTTCAAGCGCTTGGGCGTAAACGTGGCGCTTGAAGTACACGACCTCGCGCAGCGGGTACCAGTAGCGTACCCAGCGCCAGGCGTCGAACTCGGGCTTGGCAGAGCGGTCCAGGCAGAAGGCGCTTTCGCCGCAATCCACGCGGAGCATAAACCAGACTTGCTTCTGGCCGATGCAGGTGGGCCCGCAGCGCCGACGTATGAAGCGGCGCGGCAGCCGGTAGCGCAGCCAGCCCTGGGTACAGCCGAGCACGGTGACATCCTGCGGCGACAGGCCGACTTCCTCGCCGAGCTCCCGATACATGGCCTCCAGCGGCGTTTCGTCCGATCGGATACCGCCCTGGGGGAACTGCCAGGCGTTTTGGCCGATACGTCGCCCCCAGAACAGTCGGCGCTGCTCGTTGCTTAGAATGATGCCAACGTTGGGCCGAAAACCGTCCGGGTCGATCAAGGCGGCGTACCTCGTTGAGTCCGAGTGCATTTTTCCACACTCGGTCACAAGTGGGCAAATCCACAAGTATTTCAGTCTTTGCTGATGCAGCGATATTCCGTTAACGTCGCTGGCTGAATGCCAGCAGCCCGCTTGTGACCGAACCATGGCGCTTGCCATTTTCGACCTCGACAACACACTGCTCGCCGGAGACTCGGATTATCTTTGGGGCCGATACCTGGTCGCGCGCGGCGTTGTCGACGGCGACCATTACGAGGCGGCCAATGCCCGCTTCTACGCCGACTACAAGGCGGGCCAGTTGGACATCGATGCCTTTCTCGCCTTTGCGTTGCGCCCGTTGCGGGACAATCCACAGGAGGCGCTCCTGGCGTGGCGGCAGGAGTTCTTGGATACTTGCATTGCGTCACTGATCCGCCAGCCTGCGCTCGATCTGGTGGCTAAGCATCGCCGAGCCGGCGATACGCTCCTGGTCATCACGGCCACCAACGCCTTCGTCACGGCGCCCATTGTCGAGCGCTTTGGCATCCCGCACCTCATCGCCACCGAGCCCGAGCGCAACGGCATGGGGTTCACCGGGCGCGTGGCCGGCACGCCGGCGTTTCGGGAGGGCAAGGTGACCCGGCTCATGGCCTGGCTGGCTGAGCAGGGCGAAAGCCTGCATGGCAGCCATTTTTACAGTGACTCCATTAACGATCTGCCGTTGCTGGAGCGCGTCGACAATCCCGTTGCCGTCGATCCGGACCCGCTGCTGGCGGAGGCCGCGCAGCACCGCGGCTGGCCGGTGATCTCATTGCACGGCGCTGCGCGGTAACGCACATACGCGTCGGCCGCGCAGCCTGTCACCGTTTCGTCATCCAGCGCTCATTCCCCTGCAACGCAGCGGGGGTAGGCTGGGGAATTGGTCGATGGGTGAGCAAGTGCGTGGGGTTGCGTCATGGGGGTCAATGCGTCCGCACTCCCGGTGCGACGGGGAGAGCGCCTCTTCGTAGAACTGGCAGCAGGGCAAGAGGCCGTGCGACAGGCCCAGGCGCTTCGCTACCGCGTCTTCGGCGAGGAGCTCGGCGCCAGACTCGAGCAGGGCTCCGCCGGGCTGGACGTGGACGAGTTCGACGCTCACTGCCATCACCTGTTGGTGCGCGAGACGCGATCCGGCGCCGTCGTGGGCTGCACGCGCCTGCTGACGGGCGACCGTGCCAGGCACATCGGCGGTTTCTACGCCGAGAACGAGTTCGATCTCGGCGCCATCCCATCTCTGCCCGGCAAGCTCCTGGAAGTGGGACGCACCTGCATATCCGCCCAATGCCGGCAAGGGGCGGCCATCGCCGTACTCTGGTCCGGTATTGCAGGCTATATTCAACTGCACGGCATCGACTATTTGTTCGGTTGCGCATCCGTGCCCCTCGGCGATGGCGACGCGCAGGCGGCGGCCATCATGAATCGCCTGCGGCGGCAGGCGATGGCCTCGCCGGCGTTGCGGGTGCGGCCGAAGGCGCCTTTGCTGCGCTCGGAGGCGCCGGACGATGTGCTGGATGCGCCGTTGCCGGCCCTGCTCAAGGCCTATGTGCGCCTCGGGGCGCGGGCCTGCGGGGAGGCCTGCCGAGACCCGGACTTCAACGTGGGCGATGTGTTGATGCTGTTGGACCTGGGCGAGCTGAACCCGAGCTATGCCCGACATTTCTTGGAGCGTGTCAGCGAGCATTGAGCGTCAGGCGATCGTTCAGGAGTACTTGGCGGGCGGTGCGCCTAGGCGTGCACCTGTGCACGGGCGTCGTGCTGGGCGGCGCCGTCGCGCTGCTCGGTCGTCTGGGCGTCTCGCGCCCGTGGCTGCCGCGACTGGTGACCTGGTGGCACCGTCGCCTCGGTCGCTGCCTGGGCATCAGTGTGGTCTACCGCGGCGTTGCGGCCCCCGGCGCCCTGCTGGCGGTGAACCATGTCTCGTGGCTGGACATTCCCATGCTCGGCGGCGCGGCGCCGGTGAGCTTCGTCTCCAAGGCCGAGGTGCGCAGCTGGCCAGTGGTGGGCTGGCTCGCCGAGCTCGCCGACACGCTGTTCCTGCGGCGCGGCGCGCATGAAGCCAACAGCATCGCAACCCAGATTGCCGCCCGGTTGCAGATGGGCTGCCGCGTCGCGATTTTCCCTGAGGGGACAACGAGTGACGGGCGTGCGCTATTGCCTTTCCATGCCCGGCTTTTCGCCGCGGCCGCCGCGGTGAGCGGAGCCCCCGTGCAGCCCGTGGCGATTCGCTACGGCTGGGGGCGGCAGCCGGACGCCGTAGCGCCCTTCATCGGCGATGACAGCTTGCTCGCGCACCTAACCCGCGTTTTGCGTCACCCGGAGCTTGGGGCAACCGTTAGTTTTCTTCCACCCCTAACCGCCAACGGTCTCAGTCGCCGCGAACTCGCCGCAGCCGTACGCACTGCCATCGCCGCCGAGCTGAACTGCTTGCCGCTAGACGGCGACGCAGGTCAAACGCTCCGCCCGAAAGCGAGCGGTGCCGCGGCTTCGGCTTGAACGCACCTGGGCGGGCATCAGAATCGGCGAACGTCATGGCCAATCGGCAGCAGCAAACGATGCGCATCGCCGTCGTCACCGAAACCTATCCGCCCGAGATCAACGGTGTCGCCAACACCATGCGCCAGTTGGTGACCGGTCTTTCGAGCCGCGGCCACCATGTCCTGTTAGTGCGCCCGCGCCAGGCGACAGATCGCAGGGTGCGGGCACCCCGGGGCCACTTCCTGGTGCCAGGGCTGCCGATCCCGGGGTATCGCGGTCTGCGCTTCGGCTTACCGGTGTACTGGCGCCTGCGGCATCTCTGGCTGCGTCTGCGCCCGGACGTGCTCTATGTTGCGACCGAAGGGCCCCTTGGCCATGCGGCGCTGAACGCAGGGTTGCGCGCGTCGATACCGGTCATCACGGGCTTTCACACCCAGTTCCACGAGTACAGCCGCCATTATGGACTCGGGCTGCTCACCCGCCCCATCGTCAACACCCTGAAGCACTTCCATAACCGCTCTGATGCCACGCTCGTGCCTACCGCGGCGCTGCGCAGCGAGCTCAACGCGGCCGGCTTCCGTAACGTCCACCTGTTCACCCGGGGTGTCGATACCGAGCTGTTTCACCCCGGACGGCGCAGCGACGCGCTGCGGCGGGAGTGGGGCTGCGGCCCCGATGACGTCGTTGTCCTCTATGTCGGGCGCATCGCCGCGGAGAAGAACATAGCGCTCGCGCTGGCGACCATGGAGGCCCTTACGGCGCATGCGGGCGCTGTTCACTGCGTTCTGGTGGGCGATGGTCCGGAGCGCGCCCGGCTCGCGCGCGCTCATCCCCGCTACCGATTCGTCGGCGCCCAGGTCGGCCCAGCACTGGCCTCGCACTACGCCAGCGGCGACCTGTTTCTCTTTCCGAGTCTCACCGAGACCTTCGGCAATGTGGTCACGGAAGCGATGGCGAGCGGCATCGCCGTCAATGCCTTTGATTACGCCGCCGCGCATGAGCATATCCGCCATGGCAGCAATGGGCTGCTGGCGCCCTTCGGCGATCAAGCGGCCTTCATGGATGAAGCGTTGTCAGCCGCCGCAGCACCAAAGCGGCTGCGGACTATGGGTGCCGCGGCGCGGCGTACCGCAGAGTCACTGAGCTGGCCGCAGGTCATCAGCAGCGTCGAAGAACGACTACTGGACGTGCTACGGCAGAAGCAGTCGGGAAAGGTGGTGGCAGTGGCAAACCGAGTCGGGTCGGCAGCGTCACGAAACGGCGCCTAACGGCCCTGGGCCGGCATGCGCTCGGTTATGGCCTACACACTGGCCACAAAAAAGAAAGACGCCGAGCAGCCTGAGCTGCCGACGTCGGCGGTGTGCATCCTTGCGACACCTGTATGCCATGGCCGGCGTCCTACCGCCCCGCGGGGCGGTGCCTGATGCACGGCGAGTCGCAGCGAGATTACTTCGCTTCGGACTGGGCAGGCTGGGCCGGTGCGGCAGGGGCAGCCGGCATGCCGTAAGGCGCGCCGTACGGGGCAGCGTAAGGGGCATAGCCGCCGTAGTACGGGGAGCCGTAGCCGCCGTAGTACGGGGAACCGTAGCCATAACCGCGGCCATAGCCATAGCCGCGACCATAACCCCGGCCGTAGCCGCGGCCGCCGCCGGACATGCTCATGTTGAAGTCGCCGTAGCCGTCGCCGAACATGTCGCTGA
>NZ_JAIFKJ010000147.1 GCF_019695415.1 Thiohalocapsa sp. | reverse complement strand
CCAGTGTGGCTGATCATCCTCTCAGACCAGCTACCGATCGTCGCCTTGGTAGGCCATTACCCCACCAACTAGCTAATCGGACGCGGGCTCATCCTGCAGCGAGAGCCGAAGCCCCCTTTCTCCCGTAGGACGTATGCGGTATTAGCCCGAGTTTCCCCGGGTTGTCCCCCACTACAGGGCAGATTCCCACGCGTTACTCACCCGTCCGCCACTCTACTCACCCCGAAGGGCTTTCGCGTTCGACTTGCATGTGTTAGGCATGCCGCCAGCGTTCAATCTGAGCCAGGATCAAACTCTTCAGTTCATCTCTTGCTGCCGCCACTCGGTGACGGCCGATCCTTCCGCTCGACAGGTATCACCGTGTGATACACCGCCAAGCCGCGATTCGCATCGCGCGCCTCAACGGAGCATCCACACAAGCTGACTCGATAGGTTGTTAAAGATCTGAACTCACCGAAGTGAGACCGACAATTGTACACCCCGAGAAGAGGGTGTCAAGGGAAAAATCTGCGCACGTTAGCTTGCGCGACACGCCACACGCACGCGCGCGACCCGTCGCTTGCCGACCTGAAGCAGATGTGTTTCCTCCAGAGGAAACGCCGCGCGTCCATCGCCAACGCGCTCGCCGTCGAGCCGAACGGCGCCCTGGGCCACCAGGCGGTTAGCCTCCGAGGTGCTCGCGACCATGCCGGCCGCTTTGAGGACCTGTGCGAGCGTCGGCGGGTCAGCCTGGTCGATCTCGACGAGCTGCTCCGGCAGGTCGGCAGGCAACTCCTTTCGCTGGAAGCGCGCCGTGAAGGCTTGTTGCGCCTCATCGGCTGCCGCGGGTCCCCGGAATCGCGCCACCAGCTCGTGCGCGAGCGCGAGCTTGATATCTCTCGGGTTGACGCCGTCTTCTTGCACCGAGCGTCGAAGCTCACCGAGCGCTGACGCGGGACGATCGCTGAGCAGCTCGAAATAGCGCCACATCAGCTCGTCCGAGATGGACATGAGCTTACCGAACATCTCCGCGGGATCTTCGGTGATACCCACGTAGTTGCCTAGAGACTTGGACATCTTCTGGACGCCGTCCAGTCCTTCTAGGATGGGCAGGGTCATGACGATCTGTGGCGCCTGGCCCTCACCCTCCTGAAGCTGTCGGCCAACGAGGAGATTGAACTTTTGATCCGTACCGCCGAGCTCCACATCCGCCCGCAACACCACCGAGTCATAGCCTTGGATCAAGGGATACAGAAACTCGTGGATGGCGATGGGCTGTTGCGCCTTGTAGCGCCGGGCGAAGTCATCGCGCTCCAGCATGCGTGCGACGGTATGGCGCGCAGCGAGCCGCACCATGCCCTCGGCACCAAGATCGGACAGCCACACGGAATTGAAGACCACGTCGGTCGCGTCCGGATCCAGGACCCGGAACACTTGCTCGCGGTAAGTATTTGCGTTCGCCGCCACCTCTTCTCGAGAGAGCGGCTTGCGCGTGGCACTCTTGCCGGTAGGATCGCCGATCATAGCGGTGAAGTCGCCAATGACGAACAGCACCTTGTGGCCGAGCTGCTGGAACTGCCGCAGTTTCTGCAGCAGCACGACATGGCCAAGGTGGAGATCCGGCGCAGTAGGATCGAAGCCCGCCTTGACGCGTAACGGCTCGCCACGGGCCAACTTTTCGCGCAGTTTTTCGAGCCCGATGATTTCTACCGTTCCGCGCTCCAACGCAGCAAGCGCTTCCTCCGCACCAGGCATGCTCTGATCTCTCTCTTAGGGCCGGTGTGACGCGAGGATGCGCCCCTTGGCGTGATAGCGAACAACATCGATGGCCGCCGCTTTCCGCCCGCAGTCAACATCGTCTAGACTGCGCGAACAGTGACGCCCACCACCAGAATTCTACATGCGCGACTACAAGGACGCCGGTACACGACGCCCGAGCAAGCTATCGCTCCGGCGAGCGCCGCTTCCCATCCAGCCGACTGTGCTCGCGCTGGTGGCCCTGTTGGTGGCGGCTGCGGCCGCTTGGTTGGTCTTTCGGCCAGGCGCAGGCACCGACCCTGTCAGCGCCACGGCGTCAAAGCAACCGAGCGCAATTCCACTGACGTTGCCACCACCCAGCACGCCGACCCAATCGGCGCCCGCCGGCCCGATGGAACCGCAACACTGACGGCTCACCGGACTTCAAGACAACCCACCAGACACCAGCCACAAACGCGGAACACAACGCCGCAACCGCCCCTCACTCTCGTCGAAGGCCCAACCCCAGAACGACATGCCCAGAACGCGGCCGGCCTGCGGCGGTCACGGCCTCCCGACACTTCCGAGATGCGGCAAACAAGGCGCGACAGCCGCCCAGAGGACAAGGCTCAGGGACGGCTTGCGTGCGTGATCAGCGATTCGGTTCAGACTCCGAAAGACGACCCGCAGCCACAGGTGGTGGTGGCGTTGGGATTGCGAATGACGAACTGAGCGCCCTGCAGCCCCTCCGTGTAGTCGATTTCCGCCCCGCTCAGATATTGCAAGCTCATTGGATCCACCAAGAGCTTGACGCCGTCGGTAACGATTTCGGTGTCACCGTCGTCGACCGTCTCGGCAAACGTAAAGCCATACTGAAAGCCCGAGCAACCACCGCCTTGGATATAGACGCGCAACATCAGATCGTCGTTCCCCTCCTCCGCGATGAGGTCTGCGACCTTGGCGGCGGCCTGGGACGTAAATACCAGTGGCGCCTCTTCAGCTACGATATCGGTCATCATTTGGACTCCTCTGCTAGGTCGTAAAGGTCAAGGGTCGCCGAGATCAAGGTGGCGTCGCTTGCGGTGTCTTCCCACCGGGCTCCTGAGCCGACGGTGTCCGATCGACCCGCTACGGCGGTGTCGCCGCCACAGGCTCATCCGTGTGCGCCGCCTCCCAATGTACGATCTCTTGCGATGACATTAAGGTGTCGTCCTTCGGCATTATCTCAACGATAAGCTCGAGGGGCGTTGCATCTTCCGGCAGCCTAAGCTCGCCTGTCAGCACCTGAAAGTGCTCGAAGTCCAGCGCGTGGCGCGCCGCTTCGACGGTCTTCCTCTCGGTGTCACCACTCGGTGCTCCCGGATCCGCTTGCGCGGCAGCAAACACAACCGACAGCAGCACTTCGCCCCGGGTGCGTCCGAAATCCGGCACGAGCTGGCCGACGGTCAGGCGATACCGATAGCCGCCATCCGGCTGCGGCGCCAAGACGAGACTGTCGACCTCCGCGACTCCACGCCCGTCGACGCCAACAAGGGCCCGCAGTTGAGTCAGCTGCTGCTCTAGGCGCATTCGCTCGCGCTCCAGCTCGACGATCTGCGCCTGTGCGACCCGCCGCGCTTCAACGTCCATCTGGTGCGAGCGCTCCAGCTTGATTCGGTCGTCGCGCTGGGCGGCAAGCTGCTCGCTCAGCATATCTCGCTCGGTTTGCAGAGCCTGGATGCGCGCCGACGCCCGCTGCGTGTCATGGGCGGCCAGCAGGTATCCGAGCACGAAAGCCGCCGCGACGACGGCCAGCCAACCGAGACCGACGAGCAGCCAACGCGTGCGCCAAGGACCGCGCCCGCGTTGGAGCGCTCGGGCCTCTACGGCCGCACCGTTGCGGCGCCAGTCAAGGAGCGAGGGCAACGCTGTCGAGCCCTGCGAGCTCCGGGAAGCCCAACATGAGGTTCATGTTCTGGACAGCCTGACCCGCCGCCCCCTTGATGAGATTATCGATCACTGCCTGCACCACGACGACCCCCTTGCTCTGCGGCTCCAGCACCGAGATCCGGCACAGATTGCTGCCGCGCACCGAGCGGGTCTCCAGCGGCAGATCAGCCGGCATCACGTCCACGCAAGGTTCGTCGCGGTAGCGCCGCGCGACAATCTCCGTCAAGTCGGGCACGGTGCGGATCAGCGGCGCATACATCGTGGCCTCGATGCCGCGCACCATGGGCACTAGATGCGGCACAAAGGTGAGGCTTACAGTCTCTCCCGTGCAGAGCCGCAGCGTCTGTTCGATCTCCGGCTCGTGCCGATGGCCAGCCACGCTGTAGGCCTTGAAGCTCTCGCCCACTTCGGCCATCAGCAGCCCCGTGGTGGCCTTGCGCCCGGCGCCGCTCACCCCCGACTTGCCGTCAGCGATGATCCTTGTGGGGTCGATGACCCCGGACTCCAGTAATGGCAGCAGGCCGAGCGTGATGGCCGTTGGGTAGCAGCCCGGATTAGCGACGAGCCGCGCCTGCTCGATCGCGGACCGGTTCAGCTCCGGCAGACCATAGACCGCCTGGTCGACGAGTGCCGGCGCGGCGTGCGGCATGCCGTACCAATACTCCCAGAGGGCGACATCCTTGATGCGGAAATCCGCCGCCAGGTCAACCACTCGGACGCCCTCGTCGAGGAGCGCTTGCGCCTGGGCCATGGCGGTGCCGTTCGGCGTGGCGAAGAAGACCAAATCGCAATCCGCGAGCGGTGCATCCGCAGGGTCCGCGAACACCAGCTCCGTGCGGCCTCGCAACATGGGCAAAGCATCAGCCACCCGCTGGCCTGCTTCGGCGCGGGAGGTGATGACACGGACTTCGACGTGCGGATGCCCAGACAGAAGCCGCAGCAGCTCAGAGCCGGTGTAACCGGTACCGCCGACGATGCCGATGGAGGCCATCTGTGGACAAGTCGTCAGGAGCAGCCGCCAGAGCTGGACCCACAGGTACTGCAACCGCCGCCCGTGGACGGCAGGTTGTTGAAGACGAAGGTCGCCTGCCCATCGCCACGGTCGATGAAGTCAATCTCCACGCCGCGCAGATAGGTCAGGGTGCCATCGTCGACGACGACCTTATAGTCCCCGAAGTCCCGTACACCGTCGTTGTCGTTAATCACGTCGGTGAACGTCATGCCGAAGCTGACGCCGCTGCAGCCGCCAGGGGCCGCATAGACACGCACGCCGGCGATGCCCTCTTCGATGCCCGCGAAAAGCTCGCTCATCTTGCCCTGTGCGGCGCCAGTCAGGGTGAGATCGGTATCTTCCAGCATAGCCATGATGTTGAAGCTCCCGGGGGTATGTTCGTTCGTTCGCTGATGCGCCATGACGCTAGCACAGCAGCCTAGGCTATTTCCATAAAGTTTAGTCAGGTACTCTGCTGCAGCGCAAGCCGCTGCCTCACAACTCCTCCATCTCGAAGTCTTCTTTGCCTACGCCGCACTCCGGGCAGACCCAGGTGTCCGGAACGTCTTCCCACTTGGTGCCGGGCGCGATGCCGTCATCCGGCCAACCCAGCTCCTCATCATAGATGAAGCCACAAACCATACACATGTAACGCTTCACGTCTCGTTCTCCGCTCTCGTCTCCTCGTATGCGCAGTCCCCGCCCGCAACCGACTCGCCCGGGCGCCAGCGCAGCGGCGGCAGGTTGGTCTTGACGCTGGGCATTTCAACGCCGTAGCCGCGCGTCGGAGGGTCGAAGCCGGCGTAAGTTGTTCGATGGAGCCGCGCGCACGGAGCCCACTGCACTGCCAGGCGCACAGGCAGCCGCTCACACTCATGCCGCAGCGCAACCCCACCCGCGCCGTGCATTGTTACCATTGCCGGCCGACAGCGCGACGCACGCGTCGCATGCGCCTCTAGCCGCACCCCATCGCTGACAGGAGCCTCCCCATGTCCCGATCCGAGCAATTCTTCGAGGCCGCTCAACGCCACATCCCGGGCGGCGTCAACTCCCCGGTTCGCGCCTTCCGAAGCGTCGGCGGCACGCCAGTCTTTTTCGAGTCCGCCTCCGGGGCCTACGTCACCGATGCAGACGGCAAGCGCTACATCGACTACGTCGGTTCCTGGGGACCGATGATACTCGGCCACGCCCACCCAGAGATCATCGCTGCGGTGACGGCGCGTGTAGAAAAAGGCCTGTCGTTCGGCGCACCGACAGAGCTTGAGACCATGATGGCCGATCGCGTCTGCGAGCTGGTGCCAAGCATCGAGCTGGTGCGCATGACAAGCTCCGGCACCGAGGCGACCATGAGCGCGATCCGCCTCGCCCGCGGCTTCACCGGACGAGACAAGATCATCAAGTTCGAGGGCAACTACCACGGCCACGTTGACTCACTCATGGTCAAGGCCGGCTCCGGCATGCTGACCCTCGGCGAGCCGAGCTCACCCGGCGTGCCGGCCGCCCTGGCCGAGCTCACCCTGACACTGCCCTACAACGATGCGCAGGCGGTGCGCGACACCATGGCCAAGCTCGGCGACGAGGTGGCCTGCATCATCGTCGAGCCCGTGGCCGGCAACATGAACTGCATTCCTCCGGTGCCGGGCTTTCTGGAAGCCCTGCGCGAGGTCTGCGACCAGCACGGCAGCGTGCTGATCTTCGACGAGGTCATGACCGGTTTCCGCGTCGCCCGCGGTGGCGCGCAAGCGCTCTACGACGTCACACCAGATCTCACGGCGCTGGGCAAGATCATCGGCGGCGGCATGCCGGTGGGCGCCTTCGGCGGGCGGCGCGACATCATGCAGCAGATCTCGCCCTTAGGCCCTGTCTATCAGGCCGGCACCTTGTCGGGGAATCCCATCGCAATGACCGCCGGACTCAAGACCCTGGAGCTGCTGTCGGCGCCTGGCTTCCACGAGGCCCTGGCCGCTACCACCGAGCGCCTCACGCAAGGCATGGAGACCGCAGCCGAAGCCGCGGGCATACCGCTCAGCACCAATCGTGCCGGCGGCATGTTCGGCCTCTTCTTCACCGCTGACGGCCCGGTCACGGACTTCGCCGCTGCGACAAGCTGCAACCAGACGCAATTCAAGAGCTTCTTCCATGCCATGCTGGAGCGCGGCGTCTACCTGGCGCCATCGGCATTCGAGGCGGGCTTTGTCTCCGCCGCGCACACGGACGCGGAAATCGACGCGACACTGGCTGCGGCTCGGGAGGCATTCGCGGCAGTCGCCGGCCACTGAGTCAGACAGTCCGCGGGGCGGCGGGCGCGGGGGCATGACCCGCCAAAGACGACCGCATCAGTCGCCCCAGCGCGCGGATAGCCGGTGCGGGATGCCCAGGTGATCGAGCACCCGGGCCGCGACGAAGTCGTAGATCTCGTCCACTCGCTGCGGCTTGAAGTAGAAGCCCGGATTGGCCGGCATAATCACCGCGCCGGCCCGGGAGAGCCGCAGCATATTCTCCAAGTGCACCGTGGTGAAAGGCATCTCGCGCACCACCAGGATCAATTTGCGGCCCTCCTTGAGGGCAACGTCGGCGGCGCGATCCATCAGGTCCTGGCTGAGCCCGGCCGCAATGCTCGCCAGTGTTCCCGTGGTACAAGGGCAGATCGCCATCGCATCGGGCGGGTTGGTGCCGCTCGCCACCGGTGCCGCCCACTGCTGACGCCCGAAGACCCGGATCTGCCCCGCGGCCGCGCGGAAATGGCCGGTGAAAAAGGCCTCGGCGTCCGCGGGACGGCCCGGGACATCCAAGTCGGCTTCCATCTTGAGCACCACTTGCGCCGCTTGCGACACGAGCAGGTAGACTCGGGCATCTGCCTCCACCAAGCAACGCAGCACACGCAGGCCGTAGTGGATGCCGGAGGCGCCAGTGAGTCCGACGGCGATGGTCTTGTTCCAGCTGGTCATCGAGGCTCGCGGAACGCGAGTGCGTCCAGCAGCAACTGGTGAATACCGCCGAAGCCTCCGTTGCTCATGACGAGCACATGGTCACCGGCACTCGCCTCAGCGCCCACGGAGGTTACGATCTCCTCCACAGCCGTCGCCACCCGCAGACGCCCGCCCAAGGGGGCGAGAGCTGTCGCCGCGTCCCAGCCCAGGTCTGCAGGCGCATACACCTGTACCTGATCGGCCGATGCCAGCGCGTCCGCGAGCGCCGACGCGTGAACCCCCAGACGCATGGTGTTCGAGCGCGGCTCCAGCACGGCAATAATGCGGGCATCGCCAACACGCCGGCGCAAACCCTGCAAGGTGCTGGCAATGGCCGTTGGATGATGTGCAAAGTCGTCATAGACGCGCACACCCCCTACCTCTCCCCGCAATTCCATGCGCCGCTTCACGCCACCGAAGCGCCCGAGTGCCGCAGCAGCCGTGGTCGGTCCAACCCCGACATGGGCGGCGGCGGCCATGGTGGAGAGCGCGTTTTGCACATTGTGCGCGCCTGTCTGCTGCCAACGCACCTCTGCCTGGATACCCTCCGGTGACACCACCCTGAATTCGGAGCCGTCCTCCACCAGCCATTCGGCTGTCCAATCGCCGCCGTCGCCAGTGGACGCGGTGGGGGTCCAGGCACCCATGTCGAGCACCGCATCGACCGCCGGCTCGCCGAAGGGATGCACGATCAGCCCAGAGCCCGGGACCGTACGCACCAAATGATGAAATTGTCGCTGGATCATCGCGAGATCGTCGAAGATGTCCGCATGATCGAACTCGAGGTTATTGATCACCAGAGTCCGCGGCCGGTAATGGACGAACTTCGAGCGCTTATCGAAAAAGGCTGTATCGTACTCGTCCGCCTCGACGACGAAATGCTGCCCCCCGCCCAGTCTGGCAGACACACCAAAGTCCTGCGGCACACCGCCGATGAGGAAGCCCGGCGCCAAGCCCGCCTCCTCCAGCACCCAGGCCAGCATGCTGGACGTTGTGGTCTTGCCGTGCGTGCCGGACACCGCGAGCACATGGCGACCCGGCAGCAGATGCTCGGCGAGCCACTGCGGGCCTGACACATAGGGGAGCCCTGCGTCGAGCATGTACTCCACGGCAGAGACGCCGCGAGTCATGGCATTGCCCACCACCACCACGTCCGGCGCCGGCTGCAAGTGCCTGGCCTCGTAACCCTGCATCAGGCCGATACCGGCGGCCTCCAACTGGGTGCTCATGGGCGGATAGACGTTCGCGTCGGAGCCGGTGACCTGGTGTCCGAGCGCCCGCGCCAAGAGCGCCACGCCGCCCATGAAGGTACCGCAGATACCAAGGATGTGCAGGTGCATGTCAGGCGGGCCCCTGAGTGACGGCACTGATGACGACAAAGCTGAAGACATCGAAGGCGATGGCAATCACTACCCCCTGGGCCAGCGAAAGATCGAACGCGTGGCGCAGGATGTGCCCCACCACCAGCACGCTCCAGCCCACCAGTGCGAGGAACAGCAAGCCTGCAATCAGGGCATCCGGGCCGGGCTCCGCACCGGCCGCCGGGGCGGCCAAGGAAACAGGCAGGAGCGCAACCAGACCGATAACCACGTCGGCTCCCACCAGGGACGTGGCCGTTTGCAGATACCGGGTTTGCTTGTTCAAGGCCTTCAATGCCAGGTGCAGGACCCCCAGCATGAGCAGGAGATCCAGCAGCGTCTGCGTAAAGCCAGCCGCCAGCGATGCCCCCGCGGTGACGGACAGGAGCAACCCGCCCAATACCGCCGCCGCCAGCACGACGCCGAAAAGCGCCCCGGACGCAGGCAGATCCTGCGGATTGCGGCGCAACAGGCAGAGCTCGATGAAGAAGTGGACCAGCGCGAGCAAGGCAGGCGGGGCGGACAAAGCGGTGGTGACGGGGCAGCGCATCATACCGCGTCCGCACTAACGGACGCCAAGCGCCGAGGCGCGGATCTCACCCGTCATCAGCCAGGCGCAAGCGGCCCGCGGAACCATGCCACGCGAGCAGCAACGCAATGCAGAGCATCGCCGCTGCGAGCAGCAGCGTCGGCAGGCTGCCAACCCACACGAAGGGCGTGGCACCCGAGCGTGGCTGAATGGTCCCGATCAGCGCCCCGCGCTCGAAAAGCGGCAGCGCCGCGGTGACCCGTCCGCGGTGATCGATGATGGCGGAAATGCCGGTGTTAGTCGCCCGCACTAACGGTCGACCGGTCTCTAGCGCGCGCAGCCGCGCGAACTCCAGGTGCTGATGCGGCGCCAGCGAATCGCCGAACCAGGCATCGTTGCTCACATTGATGAGATAGGCCGCCGCCGGCAGTGCCTGCCGCACCTCTTCCGGGAAAACGTCCTCGTAGCAAATAGACACGCCCACCGCATATTCGCCCACCTGCAACAGGGGGCGCGGCGCCTCACCTCGGCTGAAATCCGACATGGGCACATCGAACCAATCGACGAGGGGCCGCAGATAGCGCTTCAACGGCAGAAACTCGCCGAAAGGCACCAAATGGCGCTTGTAGTAGCGATCCTCGGCGCTGCCGATGCTCACCAGCCCATTGAAGTAGCGGTCCTGGCGCTCCATCACCGGCACGCCGATGACCACCTCCGCGCCTGCCGCGCGGGCGTCCTCCGCGAGCGGCGCCATCAGCGCAGACTCCACTTGGTGCAAGAAGGTCGGCACCGCCGTCTCTGGCCACACCACCACATCGGCGTCATCCAGGACATCGCGCGTGAGGCCCAAGTAGATTTCGAGCGTCGGCAACACGCCGTCCGCTGCCCACTTGACCGACTGCTCGACATTGCCCTGTACAACGGCGGCCCTGAGCGGCCCGTCGGCGGGGCGGGTCCACTCAACCCGCCCCAACAGCCCGCCGGCGAGCCCCAGCGCGAGCAGCGACGCCCGCGCCGCTGGCCGCCCGACCCCCGGGCGGGGCAGACCCACCCCGAGCAGCCCGGCGGCACCGGCCACGATGACACGGCGGCCAGGCCCGGC
>NZ_JAIFKJ010000243.1 GCF_019695415.1 Thiohalocapsa sp. | reverse complement strand
GTGGGTCGGTGGGCCGGTGGGGGGGGGTGCGCGGGGGGGGGGGGCGGCGGGGGGCGGGAGGGGCCGGGGGGGCAAGGGGGTGGGAAAGGGGGCGGGGGGGGGGCGGGGGAGCGCGGGGGGGGTCCGGGTCGGCCGGTTGGCGTTGCCCGTAGTCGACGCTGAGGGCGTGGCAGCGCAGGCCCCGTGCCCTGGCGATGGCGAGGGCGGTGGCGGAGTCGAGGCCGCCGGAGAGCAGCACGACGGCGGTTTCGGTATTGGAACTGGGCATGGCGCTGGCGCCGGGTGCGCTTTGCATGATGCTGGGCTGGGGCCTGCAGCCACCCGGCTGCGGCCGGGCCGACAGCAAAGCGGGCGGGTGGTCCCGGTGCCGGCCGAGAGCCGGCACCAACGGGCCTCAGCCGTCGGTGTGGTAGCCCTGGATGCGCTCCACCTCGTTGCGGGAGCCGAGGATGACGGGCACGCGCTGGTGCAGGTCCTCGGGCTGGATGTCCATGATGCGCTGGGTGCCGGTGATGGAGCCGCCGCCTGCCTGCTCGACGATATAGCTCATGGGGTTGGCCTCGTAGAGCAGGCGCAGCTTACCGCCCTGGCCCTTGGCGGCCATCTTGGAGTCCACGGGGTACATGAAGACGCCACCTCGGGTGAGGATGCGATGCACTTCGGCCACCATGGACGCGATCCAGCGCATGTTGAAATCCTTCTCGCGCGGGCCTTCCTTGCCGGCCAGGCACTCGTCCACGTAGCGCTTGATGGGCGCCTCCCAGAAGCGACTGTTGGAGGCATTGATGGCGAACTCCGCGGTATCAGCCGGGATGGTCATGTTGGGGTGGGTCAGGATGAACTCGCCGATGTTCTGGTCCAGCGTGAAGCCGTTCACGCCCTTGCCCGTGGTGAGCACCATCATGGTCGACGGGCCGTAGAGGGCATAGCCGGCGGCGACCTGCTGGGTGCCGGCCTGCAGGAAGTCCCGCACCGTGGGCTTGTCCACGCCGCCCGGGCAGCGCAGGATGCTGAAGATGGTGCCGACGGACACGTTCACGTCGATATTGGAGGAGCCATCGAGCGGATCGAAGGTGATCAGGTACTTGCCGCGCGGATACTGCTCGGGGATCTGATAAACATCGTCCATTTCCTCGGAGGCCATTGCCGCCAGGTGGCCGGCCCACTCGTTGCACTGGATGAACATCTCGTTGGAGAGCACGTCCAGCTTCTTTTGTGTCTCGCCCTGCACGTTCTCGCTGCCCGCACTGCCGAGGGCGCCCACCAGCGCGCCGTGGTTGACCTGGTTGCTGATCATCTTGCAGGCGGTGACGATGTCGTTGAGCAGCGCGGTGAACTCGCCGGTGGCGCCTGGAGCCTTGTGCTGCTCTTCGCTGATGAATTGGGTGATGGTGGTGCCGTGATCCATGGGTGTGGAACCTCGTTTGCTGGGGAGTCTCTGTTACTCGGGAGTCTCTGGGGGGACGAATGGCCCGGTGCCGGAGCGCGCGGGCGGTGGCTGTGCTGATGCGGCTTGCACCGCAGAACTCCTCAGTATAAGGGCACACTTCCGCGCATTCGACGTGGATTCGCAGTCGCTCGCGCTGCCGCGCCTCGCCGACATGGGCTGCGGTATCCTGTGGGCTATGGCTGCGCCGCCCGGAAATGACCGATGAGCACACCGACAGCCGCCGATCAACCCATCTGGACACCCGCGCCGGAGCGCGCCGCCGCGAGCCGCATGGCCGCCTTCACGGCCGCCGCGGAGCGCGCCAGCGGGCGCCGCTTTGCGGACTATGCGGCACTGCATCGCTGGTCGGTGCTGAATACGGAGACCTGCTGGGCGCTGCTCTGGCAGTTCCTGGGGCTGCAGAGCGCAGTGCCTTGGAGCCGCGTGCTGGAGCACCCGGAGCGCATGCCCGGCGCCCGCTGGTTCCCGGAGGCGCGCCTCAACTTCGCCGAGCACCTGCTGCGCCATGCCGAAGCGCGGCACGATGACATTGCCATCGTCTTCCGCTGCGAGAACGGCCAACGGGAGTCGCTCACTTTCGGTGCCCTCTGGGCACAGGTCGGCGCCGTGGCGGGCTGGCTGCGCCAAGTCGGGGTCGGGCCAGGTGACCGCGTCGCCGCCATCCTGCCGAACCGCCCGGAGGCGATCGTCGGCATGTTGGCGGCGGCGAGTATCGGTGCTGTGTGGTCGTCGGCGTCCCCAGACTTCGGCGTCAACGGCGTTCTGGACCGCTTCGGACAGATCGAGCCCAAGGTGCTCATCGGTGTCGACGGCTACCACTACGCCGGCAAGCATATCGACCTCCGCGAGCGGCTCGGGCAGATGCTGGCGGGGCTGCCATCGGTGGAGCAGCTGGTGCTGGTGCCATGGCTTGCGCCGGATGCGCCTCAGCCGGCCAGCAAGCCCGCACACCTGTGGCCGGACCTGCTTGAGACGCACTGGGGCAGCCCGCTGCTGTTCGCACCGCTGCCCTTCGACCATCCGCTCTACATCCTGTTCTCCTCCGGCACCACCGGAAAACCGAAGTGTATCGTCCACGGCGCCGGCGGCACGCTGATCCAGCACTTGAAGGAGCTGGCCCTGCACACGGACCTGGGGTCAGAAGACCGGCTCTGCTACTTCACGACCTGCGGCTGGATGATGTGGAACTGGATGGCGAGTGCACTGGCGCTCGGCACACGGCTGGTGCTGTTCGACGGCTCACCCTTCCACCCAGGGCCCGAGGTGCTCTGGGACTTGGTGGCGGAGGAAGGTGTGACGGTCTTCGGTACCAGCGCCAAGTACCTCTCAGCGCTGGAGAAGGCGGGGGCCGAGCCGGCCCGCACCCATGACCTGATGGCGCTGCGCACCCTGCTCTCCACCGGCTCGCCGCTGGCGCCGGAGTCCTTCGACTACGTCTATCGTGCCGTCAAGGGCGACCTGCTGCTCGCCTCCATCTCCGGTGGGACGGACATCGTGTCCTGCTTCGCCCTGGGCAACCCGATGCTGCCTGTGTACCGGGGCGAGCTGCAGTGCCGAGGGCTCGGGCTCGCCGTGGACGTCTTCGACGACGCCGGCAACCCGGTGGTGGGCGAGCGCGGCGAGCTGGTCTGCACACAGCCCTTCCCCTGCATGCCGGTGGGGTTCTGGAATGACCCTGACGGCAGCCGCTACCGCGCCGCGTACTTCCAACGCTTCGCTGGTCCGAATGGGGGCATCTGGACCCACGGCGACTTCGCCGAGCTCACGCCCCGCGGCGGACTCGTCATCCACGGCCGCTCCGATGCGGTGCTGAACCCAGGCGGCGTGCGCATCGGCACCGCGGAGCTCTATCGCGTGGTGGAGGGCATGGACGCGGTGCTGGAGGCCATCGCCGTGGGCCAGGACTGGCAGGGGGACCAGCGCATCCTGCTGTTCGTGGTGCTGCGCGAAGGCCTCACTCTGGGTGACACCCTGGTGGCCGAGGTGCGTCGGCGTGTGCGCGAGCAGCTGAGCCCGCGGCACGTGCCGGCGGAGATCCGGCAGGTGGAGGCCATCCCACGTACCCGCAGCGGCAAGATCGTGGAGCTGGCCGTCGCCGACGTGATCCACGGGCGGGAGGTCAAGAACCGCGAGGCATTGGCGAACCCGGAGGCCCTGGACGCATTCGCGGCGTTCACTTGGACATGAGCGTCGGGAGCCTGCGTCATTGACGCCAGTAGACAACAGACCGGCTAGGGAGATGCTGATGTATTGGGCATCCTGCCCATAAATCCGACGGGCGTCCTGCCCCGCACGGGAAGCGCCAATCAATCGGCGCTTCCCTAGGGAGATGCTGATTTATTGGGCATCCTGCCCAAAAATCAGACGGAGCCGGA